>CASBQX010000097.1 GCA_949127925.1 Synechococcales cyanobacterium PMM_0002 | reverse complement strand
CTTTGGGGCGACAGGCATTAAGCCACCGCCGCCATTGGTTACCGGTGGCTTAATGCCTGTCGCCCCAAAGACATTAAGGGTGCCTGCTCCCCCGGTTTTAGTGAGCGTTACACTTCGCAGCGTTCGCGTTGGGTCGGGGGTAAAGCGGAACCCAAACAGTGCGGGGTCATTGGCTTGCTCAAAGGTTCCATTGGGCTGCGCCTGGTCTAGCGTGTCGATCAGATAGTAGGCAGATGGTGATTGAGTAATCTCGTCAAGCCAATCAGGCACATTTGCCGTTGCGATAGACTGCGTGCCATCTGTGTAGGTCAAAGTTGCCTGCATTGTCGCAGGTCCATCAGTGGCTACCGCCGCAACGTGAACTTCCGAATATTTGTCATCGGGAACATCTACGGTTACGCCTTGCCCGTTCGTCGGCGCGACCCAAGCGTTGTTGCCATTATCGGTATCTCGATAGGGCAATTGAATATCGGGGTGAAGAGAATTGGCTGGAAAAAATCCATTGGCAGGCAGCCCTTTCCCCTGTGCTCCTGCCGCCGCTGTCGCTACAGGTTGAGTGACTAAATTCTTCCCTTGGCTATTGATTGGATCTTGAGTGGTGTCACCCGTATTCACAATCACATCACGATTGACGGCAGGAGTAAAATCGAACTGAATCGTCGTGTCGGTAGTATTACCAATATCGTTGGGGATAATATCTCCAGTCGGCCCGCCAGAAATGGCGCTGCTGTCTAACCCTTCGCGGAAGTCCCGAAAGTTATCGCCTGGGTCAGTATCGCGTAGTTTGTAAACAACCTGGCCAGTAGAGACTAGGGAATTATAAAAACTAGCTAACAGCGCTGGATCGTCATTCAGAAACCAGCCAGTGTCTAGCTCTTCGTTAAAAAAACCAATGTTGCTGCTGGTGGTGGGAATGATATTACCAATGCTGTCAGTGGTGACCGTTTCGATCGGACTCCAACTGCCAAAATTCAGATCGTTGAGCAGCAGCGTGTTTTCATTAAAATCTTGGTTGACGTTGTTGATCGGAGGCACATCGGGAACGCTAGTATCACCGTCAAATAGCGTGACGCGGATCGCTAGTTTACTGATGCCTCCCCCTAGGGCCGCTAGAACGGTAGGAGTCAAACCACCCTGAGTCCCAATTACAATCTCGGTCTCAGCAGGGCCAGCTACACCTTGGTAGAGATTTGCTCCAGCGCCCAACTGCGTTACTACTCGTTGCCCATTGGTGCCAATGAGATCTAGAAGAAGTCCCCCAACCACAGAGGCTCCAGTTGGAAGTCTTCCACCAGCGGGAGAAACGATTGTCGAAATTGCCATAATCTTTAAGCCCTGATTACTGTTGACGATGTTGAGGAACAATTTGCTGCATGCCAGCGCTAACGCATCTGACAAAGCTGGTATTGAAATTCACACCAAATTCATTACTACTTGTGTCTTTGACTGTGAAATCAATGTAAGGCTGTGGAGGTAGCGGGCGCAATCCCTCATCTACGCAACCTTACTTATGTAAAGCCACCTAACTTTTGCAGACACTTATTATCATCAGAAAGCGAACCTTACGTGAATTTAAGTGTGCTACTTCACGGTAGCTTCATCCCCTAATTGTTCGTAAAGTATAGGGGAAAGAGGTCAAAGGCTTATCGTTGCTAGTTTTTGGCAGCAAAACAGTTCTGGAGACTGTTAAGCAAGATTGCGTAAGCCAGATGACTGATGCAATCTTACTTAAGCCAGATTGTGTTAAGTAAGATTGCTGAGTTTGTTACGTTCAGGCGGGCAAGCTGGATCAGCATTTGATTAACAAAGTTTAAGGGGCAGTGCTATTAACTAGATCTAAATTTTCTTGTACTCTTTGCTGCAGATTCTCTGTCAATCTGTCTACCACAACCGATCGCTGCTGCTGATAGGGTTCAAATGAATCCTTGAGGTTGACCGGGTCGCCAATTCGAATAATTGCTTTGCGATCGCCTTTGGGGGGCGGTTGGTCAATGCCGAATACGGCGCGCTCCAGCCGAATTAGCGTGTCCAGAAACCGTTCTGATGTGGGGCTGGCCGCCACATACCCGTCATAAATGGCGTTGAAATTTAGCAGTTGTGCAGCGGCGCGGCTAATGGAGTCATACGTCCGAGGGGCATCTGCCGCTAGCTCTACTGAGCGCGATTCCAACACCCGCTGAATTTTGTAAACTCTCTCTCGCAACGGGTCTTGCCGATTAGGTGAGATCTCTAGCTTTTGCTCGCAGTAGTGCAAAATGTGGTCTTTGACCCAGACAATGCGCTCGTTGCGCGATCGCTGCACCGTTTCTTGAATCGGCAGCCCATAGTCGCGCTCAAACCCCAGCAGCACCTGATCGGCTACCACCAGGAGGCGATCATAAAAGTCAGCACTAGCAGGAAACACCCACAGCGCTTTTTCCAATCGCGCCAGTGTGCTATCAATGACGGCAGCCATATCTCCTATGTATTGATACTTAATGGCAATGGGCAACGCATAGAAATCAGGAACGGGTTCTCCTTGCTTGACCAATTTATTCATGGCCTGCATGGCGCACTGCACCCCACCCGTGCGAAAGGGCATCACGGTGTCGTTTTGAAACGAGAAGCCCCCTTCCGAAAAGATGACCAATCGACACTGAGGCCGCATCAAAATTTCTAAGGTTTTAGCTACACTGGGGCGATCGCTCATTCCTCGTCGGATTGAATATGCGCCCATCCGCTGGAGAAATCGACCTTCTAAGCTGCCAAACCGTTCGTAGGCCGCCAGGTAGTGAAACAACTCCCCACCGCGAGCAGAGAGTAAAAATAGTGCCACCCAGTCAAAGTGGGTCGGATGGTTGGGCAATAGCAGTAGGCGGTGCTCAGCGACGGCGGCTAGTTTCTCTAAACAGTCTGGCGCTATTTCTAGCCGCATCCGGTAACGCGATCGCCCCAGCCACGGCGACAGACTCTGGGTCAGTCGCACTAATATTGGCGTCATCCGGGGCGGGTAGAAATCAGGCATAGCGTTGAAGATTAAATTTAAGAGCGGGACTCGTGACTGAACGTGGCCAAGCCATGAATTCTGCGGGAGATTGGATGTGTGCGAGCCATAGAGTAACGGTTCCAAATCGGTTGAAGCCATTATTGCCAAAAAAAGGGGCATTTCTGCCCCTCGATTCATCAGTTTAGTCGATCGAATCCAGTTAGCGGCCCAAGGAGCCGCTAGCCGAAACTTTGAACTCACTCCAAAGCGCTCACTAAGTCTTTGACGTCGGTTGCCAAGACAGATGGGGCGACTAATGGAGGATGTAAATCTAGTAAGGGCTGATGCGCAATCAGCGGCAAGACTTGACGAGCTTCAGTGGCGATCGCGACTGTCTTGGCATCGTAGGTCTGCGTTGCCAGCTTGGGGTAAACTCCAATGCCAATGATGGGGATCAATAAACAGAGCGCGATGAATGCCTCACGAGGCTTGGCATCCGTCAGCGTCAACTGGCTGGTCAGTTCAGCATTTTGACCGCCATAAAACACCGTGCGCAGCATCGACAGCAGATAAATCGGTGAGAGAATGACCCCCACTGCCGCCAGCAGCACAATCACGGCTTTGAAACTGGTGCTGTAGGCGTCACTGGTGCTAAACCCTAGGAAGATTGTTAGCTCACTCACAAATCCGCTCATCCCAGGCAATGCCAACGATGCCATCGACCCAGCGGTAAACAGCGCGAATACGGTGGGCATTTGCTTGGCTAGGCCCCCCAGCTTGTCCATCGTCAAGGTGTGAGTGCGGTCGTAGGTGACACCAGCCAGGAAGAACAGAGCAGCGGCAATCAGGCCATGTGACACCATTTGCAGCATCGCACCGCTGATCCCCAGCGTTGTAAACGAGGCTAGACCGAGCAGCACAAAACCCATGTGGGCAATCGACGAATAGGCCAGTCTGCGCTTCAAGTTGGTCTGGGCAAAGGCAGTAAGCGAGGCGTAAATAATATTGACGACACCTAAAACCGCCAATATCGGAGCAAAGTAGACATGGGCGTTAGGCAGCATCTCAATGTTGAAGCGGATCAGCGCGTAGCCTGCCATCTTCAACAAAACGCCTGCCAAAATCATTGAGACTGGGGCAGGCGCTTCACCATGAGCATCGGGCAACCAAGTATGCAGCGGAAAGATCGGCAGCTTCACCCCAAACGCGAGCAGCAGCGCCCCATAAACCGTTAGCTCAAAGGCTAAAGAATAATCCTTTAGACCTAACTCCGTCATGTCAAACGTGACAGTATCACCGTAGAAAGCCATAGCGAACCCGGCAACCAGGATGAAAATGGAAGCTGCCGCCGTGTAGAGAATAAACTTGGTGGCCGCATACATCCGCTTTTGACCGCCCCAGTTGGCAATCAGTAGATAAACCGGAACCAGTTCCAGTTCCCACATCAAAAAGAACAGCAGCATATCTTGGGCGACAAATACCCCGATTTGGGCACTGTACATCACCAGCATCAAAACATAAAACAGACGAGGCTTATCTTTAATTTGCCAAGAAGCCAAGATCGCCAGAGTGGTTATCAGACCCGAAAGCAGCACCAATGGCATGGAGAGGCCATCTACCGCAACGGCCCAGTGCAAACCAATTTGAGGAATCCAGGCGTAGTTTTCTACCAGTTGGAATCCAGGATTCTGGATGTCGTAGTGTTTCCAAAAGGTGTAAATCATCAGGGCAAACTCGGTCAGCCCAACGCCGAGAGCGTAGCCGCGAATGGTCTTGCCATATTTGTTGGGCAGCAGTGGAATGGGCAACGCTGCTACTAATGGCAAGAGAATCAAAACGGTCAACCAAGGGAATTGAGTACTCATTATTGGAGCTTACCCAAAGACTATGGGGATGAAGGGCATTTCGGTTATCGCTGTAGATAAAAACCGGAATCGTCCGGGGACAACCTGCACCTAGCCTGTGGAGGGGCGCACCAAATCTGGTGTGAGAAGCGTTGAGTTGCTAGACACTTGGCTGCCTAAAAGCAGTCACAGACGAATGAGCCGATTTGAGAAGGCGAATGCTGTGGTGCTGCGCGGCTTCTGCAAATATTTTCTCAACAGACCAAGCCAAAAACATGAAGTGAATAAGAATTTGTACTTACTAGCCAAGGTAGCCTAGTTTGTAAAGCTTTGTAAACTAATCATCTCCCTATATTACGGGAGTTGTGTGAAGTTTTCAAAACTTTAACCGCTTAGCCAGATTGTTCTTTGGCGCACGGGTGTGCCAAAGATTTGAGTCCTAAGGATACATCTAGGAGACGTTCCACAAGGTTTATATGGGATAAGCGCTACAAGCTAGGTAAAAAAACTGGGACAAAAAAGATATTGATCAGAATTTCACCCACTACTATGGCTTTAAAAAGCGATCTGTAACGAAATCTTTACAATTTAGGGCGATCGCCTGAGTCATTACTTCGATGGCGATCGCCCTAGAGAGAAGGGTGCAGAGAGAAGGGTTCGCAACCGCCTAAAATCAGGATGGAAACGCCTTAATTAACTGATCCCCATGGCCCCCTTTCGCAACCATCTCAAGAGCATCAGCCGGATGTTCGTCAGTGATTCTAACGACGAACAATTCCTAGTTTTTCTCAAGACTGTAGAAACCTTTGTCGCTAAAGTCCTGTCGCTGGCAATGGTCATTGTCGTCTTGGTTACCCTCGCCGATCTGTGTCGCTACTTGGTGATGGAACTAGCGCGAGAACCCTATGGATTTTTCAATACCACGGTCATTGAAATATTTGGGCTATTTCTCAACGTCTTGATTGCCCTAGAAGTTCTAGAAAATATTACTGCTTATTTGAAAAAGCATGTGGTGCAGGTAGAACTCGTGATCGTAACATCTCTAACCGCCGTCGCCCGTAAAATCATCATTTTTGATTCTAAAAACGCGGGTGGGATAGATTTGATTGGCTTAGGCGTGGCGATTTTAACCCTGGCTATCAGCTATTGGCTGGTGCGGCGGACTAATCGGAGCGCTCAGTAATAATACTTAGGATTATGGATTTAATCAGGTCGGGAATTTGGTTGCTGGTAGGGGAAAACGGCAGTTCGCCCCTACCGAAGAATGGCGGAGTTATCTAATTCTCATTCCTTATTTAATTTCTGGTTATGGCAAATGCTCGGGTAGGGGCATCGTCTGCCATGCTCCTACTGACGTGAACTGTCCCATTTGACCTTAGTCAAGCTTGAGAGAGTTGACCGGGACATCTTCCCAAGAATCTACGATGCGGAGGCGGGCGATCCAGCCAGAGGCTTTTTGCTCGGGTGTGAGGTTGGAGGTGAAGGAGTCGTGGCAGTCTTTGGCCTGATCTTGGTCGCAACAGGCAATGCAAGAATAAATCAGCCCCGATGGATCGATTTGTTCGTTTACCCAAATTTGTAGTGTCATAGCTTGCTCCAGCCGTATTTGGCTCTGTGCCTGTCTTTAGTATTGCAGCAATATTGCGATCAACAGAATTCAGCACGGGTTGCCTTAAGATTCTGGGTCTTAAGCCTTAGATTGGGCAGCGAGATGGGCGATCGCATCCCCATCGACGCGACAGCTCCGCCATTCTGTTAGCACAGTTGCGCCCATATGCTGATAGAAGGCGATCGCGGGTTCATTCCAATCCAGCACGCTCCATTCTAGTCGTCCGCAGTCCCGCTCTAGGGCTAGGCGAGCCAGCTGAGCCAGCAATAATTTGCCCAAACCTATGCCTCGATAGGCGGGCAGCACAAACAGATCTTCTAAATAAATGCCCGGTTTGGTCAGAAAAGTTGAATAGTTGGTAAAAAATAGCGCAAAGCCGACGGCCTGCCCATCCACCTCTGCCAAAATTGCTTCTACAATCGGTCGCTCTAAGGCTGACGACTCCGTTCCCTTGTGTCCCAAATGCGTTGCCAGAGTTGCGGCATCTCCGGTCACTTCATGCGATAGCTTTTCGTACTCTGCTAAAGCTTTGATGAGTTCAAATAGAGCGTCTGCATCTGCGGGACGGGCAAAACGAATGAGCGGAGACGCGGGAGTAGAGTCCATTGAGGGAGTTCTTTAAAGATTGGGGGAGAGAGTTGAAACCTGCTGCACCTGATTCAGGCCGCCAGTTCAGGCCACCAGTTCAAATCAGCATTGGCACAAAAGCCAGGGACGAACTTTTTCAATGCTCATCTGAGGGTCATCTTTGCATCTTCTAGACTACCGCAGCCAGCCCTTTAAACGTGCAGCCACCTGAGGTCGGCGCAGTTTTCGCATGGCTTTAGTTTGAATTTGGCGAACGCGTTCGCGAGATAGGTCAAATCGATTGCCGACTTCTTCTAGCGTATGGGTTTCTCCGGTCAGCAGGCCATAGCGCAGCGAAATGATGTCTTTTTCGCGTTCGGTCAACACATCTGCCAAAACGGTGCAGATTTCATGACGCATCATCGCCTCGCTCATTTTTGCTTCGGGCGACTGGGTGCTGCTGTCTTCCAGCAATTCCATTAGTTCTGTATCTTCCCCTTTGCCCACCCGGTGATTGAGCGACAAAGAGCGCCGCCGCACCTGCTGGAGGTTGCGCAACTGATCGGCTGGAATATCGAGCGCTGCTGCTAGTTCTGCTTCGGTGGGGTTGCGGTTGAGGTCGCGGCGCAGTTCACGATGGGCTTTTTTGAGTTTGTTGAGTTTTTCAACAATATGGATAGGCAGGCGAATGGTGCGAGCATCATTGGCAATGGTGCGAGTGATCCCTTGGCGAATCCACCAATACGCATAGGTCGAAAACTTGTATCCTTTATCTGGATCAAACTTTTCGGTGGCTCGATTTAGCCCGAGTGCCCCTTCTTGAATTAAATCTAGAAATGGCACGCCCCGGTTGAGGTATCGTTTGGCGATCGAAACTACCAGCCGCAAATTAGAGCGGATCATCTTGCGTTTAGCACTGCGGCAGCGATGCAGGCGTTGATCGAGCTGTCGTTCTGTGAGCTTAAACTCGGCAGCGATATCGGCCTTGACGGCTGGGCGTTCCAAGCGTTCAGTCAGACGAGCGCGCGCTTCTTCTACT
The DNA here is from genome assembly GCA_949127925.1 of Synechococcales cyanobacterium PMM_0002. Classification (GTDB taxonomy): domain Bacteria; phylum Cyanobacteriota; class Cyanobacteriia; order Elainellales; family Elainellaceae; genus CASBQJ01. The sequence goes on along the minus strand of CASBQX010000097.1, from coordinate 4,223 downwards.
TCAACTAAAAACTTGACTTGGCGAGATAGTTCAATTTCTTCGCCCGGTTGTAACAAAGGATAGCGCGCCATCTCTTTAAAGAAAGCACCGACCGCATCGTCAGAGGCTGTTTTTCGATACCCCAGCGAATAGCTGCTTCCCACCCTTTCGGAGACGTCATCATCACGTTCATCCCCAGATTCATCTAATTTTCGATCTGAAGAAAACTCTCCCATTAATTCGAGATCAATCGGGTCATCATCAATGGCTGCGATCGCTGCCTCAGGCGCTGCATCAATTGGCTCAAGCGGATCAGGGCGATCGCCATCAATGCCGTCCACAGCACTGTCTAGATCAGCAGCGTCGAGTAAACGAGATTCTGTCAGGCAAGTATCCAAATTTTCAAAAAAGCTGCTGTCAAAACGAGAATCTAGCCCAAAGGAGAGAGCTGAAGCCACCTCGGGTGAGTCAATCACTGGTTCAGAATTGCGATTAAATAGTGCTGCCATAAAAAAAGAGAATCCTAACTACTGTTTGCATCTATCTGTTGTACCTGTGGAAAACTCTGTGGAAAACTCTTTAGAGTGGTGAGAAGCATCCCTGAAAAAATGATGTGACTTTAGAACTATTCCGTTAGGTATAGCCGAAGTTTTTATATTTGTCGGCAGCTCTGATGGGTAAATCAGTTAAGAAAGGCGTTCAATCTGCTTAGCGATATCAGGAACAAAATTAGCCTTTGCGGCCTTACCTATCGCTAAAACAGTTGTGCAAACTTTAACACCCTTAGTCCCAAGATGGGTATGTTTAGCACTAAATTTCTAAGTTTTTGATCACAACTTGGATAACTATCTTAATTATTGTGGGCAAGATAGATCCAGTTTGATTTGATCGCCTTGGATTGTCACTGGACTATCCGCTTCATCGCAGCTTGATCGGAATCAATCGCAATCTTGATTGCTGCCGATCAGCGATTGGATCTCCACCGCTCTTATCTGAGGCCGACTGGTAATTCTTGATACAGGGTAGGCAGGGAATAAACGTGCGGTTGCCAGATGGATCAGGTCTTGATTAATATCATGCTTTGTCGTAAACCTCCTGCATGCAAGGGAGGATGGGTAAGTCGATCCAAATGCTTTCAATCGTATGGAATTATGGAGAAAAAATCTTTAAACCAGACGTTGCTACTGTCAATGGAACGTTTTCGTAGGCGAGCACTGTGGGGCGGTAAAGGTGCCATTAACTAGCTTGAAACGATCGCCCCGCCTGCGGTTCATGCGCTCTTCCTGCCCTAAACCTGCTCTCTCCCTGCTCTAAACTAGGGGAAGGGCTTGGCTGCTTCACGTCGTCGAAGCCTATTTTGAATTGTTCCGGTGCTGAGGAATTCTGTTTTGCTAGATGCGGCTGCTGGTTTTTCTAGCCTGACCTTGGCCGAGGTGCGATCGCCTTATTCGGTTTCTGTGCCCTTACCGTGGGTGGAGGTTTTGGTCGATTGTCCCGGTGCCCAAGGGTTATATACCTACCGCGTCCCTCCCGAGCTAACCGTGCAGTCGGGAGATGTGCTGAGTGTGCCGTTTGGTGGACAGCAGGTGGGTGCCGTGGCTATTCAGCGGCTAGCAGTCTTGCCGACAGCGCTCGACCCAGACGCCATTCGCGATGTAGAAGCAGTTGTGTGCTGTCACTTTTTTCCACCGAGCTACTGGGAATTGTTGCAGCGGGTGGCGACTTATTACTGCACGTCGCTCATGCAGGTGGTGCGCACGGCCTTGCCGCCCGGTTTGTTGGGGCGATCGCAGCGCCGAATTCGCCTCAATCGGGCGGCCCTACCGCCGACTCCACGCTGTATGCATCCTGCCGCACAGCAGCTGCTGGCTCTCCTGCAAAACCAAAAGGCTGGAGACTATACCTGGCAATATTTGCAGCGGCAGGTCAAAGCAGCTAAAGGCGGCCTGCAAGAGCTGTTGAATCAAGGCTGGGTAGAAAGTTATCTAGAATCTCCCTCCCCGATTCGCCCCAAACAGCGGCAGGCCGTCACCCTAGCGGCTACACCGGGGCTACTAGATCTCAGCCCGCGCCAGCAGGAAGTATTAGACATTTTGAAACGGCGGGGCGGTGAACTGTGGCTGCAAGAACTGTTGCAGATTTGCCGAGTTAGCTCTTCCGTGGTCAAAAGCCTAGAGCAAAAAGGTGGGGTAGTCATCCAACGGCGCGAGGTGCTGCGGGCAGAGAGCAACCCGCCGATGGTGGCCGATCAAGCTAAGGCGCTCACCCCCGACCAACTGGCGGCTGTGCAGGCGATCGCGGCGATCCAAGGCTTCAGCCGGGTGCTGCTGCATGGTGTCACTGGGTCTGGCAAGACAGAAGTCTATGCCCAGGCGATCGCCCCACTGCTGGCGCAAGGCCAGTCGGCGCTGGTGCTCGTGCCCGAAATTGGCCTGACGCCGCAGCTCACCGATCGGTTTCGGGCGCGATTTGGCAATGCGGTGCAGGTTTACCACAGTGCCCTGTCCGATGGCGAACGCTACGATACCTGGCGGCAAATGCTCAGCGGTACGCCGCAAGTGGTGATTGGCACCCGATCTGCTGTCTTTGCACCGCTGCCCAATCTGGGGCTGATTATCTTAGATGAAGAGCACGATGGCACCTTCAAGCAAGACCAGCCCGCCCCGTGCTACCACGCCCGCACCGTGGCTCAATGGCGCGCCGAGTTGGAGGCATGCCCGTTAATTTTGGGTTCTGCTACGCCGTCATTGGAAACCTGGGTGGCGATCGCGCCCCGCCCCGGATCAGATTCCACTGCCTCTAACTTGCCACCCAGCGAGCCAGATCAGCCGACCTTGCCCGCTGCCCTACCAGAGGCTGCTCGGCTTTATCTGTCGCTGCCCATTCGCGTTCAGGCTCGCCCCATGCCACCCGTCGAAGTGGTAGACATGCGCCAAGAACTTCAGCAGGGTAACCGCTCTATTTTTAGCCGATCGCTGCAAGATGCCCTGCGAAATTTACAGTCCCGCCAGCAGCAGGGGCTACTGTTTATTCATCGGCGCGGGCACAGCACCTTTGTGTCGTGTCGCAGCTGTGGCTATGTCATGGACTGCCCCCACTGCGATATTTCTCTGACCTATCATCAGACCCATGCCGGTGGCAGCGAGTCGCTGCGCTGCCACTACTGCGGCTATGGGCAAAGCCACCCGGCGCACTGTCCGGCCTGTGGCTCGCCATATCTGAAAAATTTTGGCAGCGGCACTCAACGCGTCATTCAAGAACTGGCGAGAGAACTGCCCGAGCTGCGCTGTCTGCGCTTCGACAGTGACACCACTCGGGCCAAAGGGGCGCACCGCACCCTGCTCACCCAATTTGCTCAGGGCGAGGCCGATGTGCTGGTGGGGACTCAAATGCTCACCAAGGGGATTGACTTGCCCCAGGTGACGCTGGTGGGGGTGGTGGCAGCCGATGGCCTCCTCCACTTAGCCGATTATCGCGCCAGTGAACGAGCGTTTCAGACGCTGCTGCAAGTGGCAGGGCGAGCCGGACGGGGGGATGAGCCAGGGCGGGTGCTGATACAGACCTATTCACCTGAACACCCGGTGATTGAGGCAGTTCAGCGCCATGCCTACGAATCCTTTGTCGAAACAGAGCTACAATATCGAGCCGAACTGGCCTACCCGCCTTATGGCCGACTAATTTTATTGCGGCTGAGCGGTTTAGATCAGCAGGCAGTGCAGCATACGGCGTTGAACCTAGCAGAACGGCTGCGATCGCACAGCTCAAAGTACGAAATCTTAGGTCCTGCACCTGCGGCTATCGCCCGCGTGGCCAACCGCTATCGCTGGCAGATTTTGCTGAAGGGGCAGTCTGCTCAGAGCAATACCCCACCCGATTTGGCAACGATGCGATCGCAGCTTCCCGCCAGCGTTAGCCTCACAATTGATGTCGATCCCCTGAATTTGCTTTAGGGAGAGTCAACGCGATCGCCATTCAAGAGATTCCGGCTTAACCCTGGTCGCGGGCTTTATTTCGCCGCTGACGGCGCAGGTTGGCGGCAATTTGGGAGCGATCAATTGGGAACCCTGCCGTGGGGATCACTTGATATTGGCGATCGGCCTCCAGCGTTTTCAGCTGTGTGTAATCAATCCAATGAATGCAATCAACTGGGCAGGTATCGATCGCCTCTTGGATCACCTCATCAGCATCGCCATCTTGCCGAATCACACGCGATCGCCCGTGATATTCCTCAATATAGAAAGTGT
>CASBQX010000096.1 GCA_949127925.1 Synechococcales cyanobacterium PMM_0002 | reverse complement strand
GCTAGAATTAAGTTATTGCAGCCCGATTGCCGCACCTGGGAGAACTTTTTCCGCAGATATTCGGGTCGCCAGTAGCCCACAATTTCGAGCAGCACGGTGCGACCATCGGGATGCACCAGCCGAAAATCGGGAATCATCACACTGCCCGGAATTGGAATTAAATCGACTTCGCGCTCCAGCACCCAATCTGTTTTGAGGGCGTCCCAACGCTCGGCAAAAGCCGATTCCAACATACTGTCGTAGGGCTTGCCGGGTGGGTAATGGCTGACCAAATCACAGGTCGAATTCAGCGTAAACCGACAGGTTTTGGGCGCGCCTGCATAGTCGCGCATCTGCAATTCGGCGCTGAGGCTCCACTTGGTCACATGCAGCAGCGCCGGGATCAGTTTGGCGATATCTAACCCGTAGCGGGTGCTGGTGGTAAACAAGCTAGTAGGGCCATCAATTGTGATGGTAAACCCGTGGTCGGCATCGCCTTCAATGTAGGCCATTAGCCCAAAGAGCTTGAGGTAGCGAAATAGCAGCTTATATTCACCTGGATCGTTGCGGTGGGCGGTGAGGATTAACTGGCTGGCTTTGTAGAACACGCCCTGCACTTGGGACAGGTTGTAGCGGTGCAGCAGGGCATCGGAGGTGGGCGCGTCGAAGCGGGTGAGAATACGGTTTTCGGCCAGGTCGGCGTAGAGTCCGGCCTGAATGTGAGCGGGCAGGACTTCGCGCTCTAGTTCGGTGCTGAGCTGCTCGGCCAGAGTGGCTAGGTGCCGGGTGGCGTTTTGGGGAATGGGAGCCGCTGCTGCCGATAGGGCAAACACCCGCTGGCGCAACTGCGGCGGTTCTAAGGGGCTAACGATTTCAAAGCTGCTAAAGGCATCGGCTTTGAGCAAATGCGCCAGACCTCGCTTTACTTTAAAATCGGTTTCTTCACCTTCTAGTTCCTTGAGCTGCGCGTCGAGTTCGCCCTGGGTTTTGCCGACATGCTGTTGAAATCGGGAAATTAAGTCGGTGGCGATCGCCCCATTTTTAGCATTCACAGCCAGTCGCTTTGGCTCTAGTTCTTCTCCGCGCTGGCGGTTCATCAGGAGATCGGAGGGAAGCATACGGGGAAGATTAGAAAGTAACGGCTAAATCTCTCTGCACGGGGATAGGATTGAGGCTGCCGTTCGTTAAGATCGCTGAATATCAACGAAAATACTTCGAGGCCACGCTCCGGTAGGTGAGTCCGCTGTCGGTTAAATCTTAAATTTAAACAGGATATAAGGGCTGGGTTATGCAGGGATTGACTTTTTTACCAAAGGCACAGGACGATCGCTTCCATCAACTTCAGCAACAGTTGCGCGATCGCTGGCAGTCGATTGACCAGTTCGACCGAGAAGAGCGCGATATCGTGATTGTGCCATCGCTGAGCTTAGATCAGCGGGAATTGCACAAGGTGAAAGGCGTACACCACTACGAAGAGCGGCTGCTATTTTCGCTGATTCGCCTGCGCAATCCGGGTACCCGGCTGATCTATATTACGTCCCAGCCGATTCATCCCGACATTATTGACTATTACCTGCACTTGCTGCCCGAGGTGCCGTTTGCCCATGCCCGCGATCGCCTGCTGCTGCTCTCTACCTACGATGCCCATCCCAAACCACTGACCCAAAAGATTTTGGAGCGGCCTCGACTGGTAGAACGAATTCGGCAAGTGCTGCGTCCCGACCGCGCCTATATGGTTTGCTTCAACTCAACGTCGCTAGAGCGCGAGCTATCGCTACAGCTAGACATCCCGCTGCTCGGACTTGATCCAGACTTACTGTATTGGGGTACCAAAAGCGGCAGTCGCCAAGCCTTTGCGGAAGCAGAAGTGCCCCATCCCGACGGCAGCTTGCAGGTGTGGACGGCGGCAGAGCTAGTGGCGGTTACGGTCGAGCTATGGGAGCGCCAGCCCGACCTGCGGCGGATGGTGGTCAAACTCAACGAAGGCTTCTCGGGTCAGGGCAATGCGGTACTGGATCTGCGTCCGTTGCAGCAGGTGGCACCGGGGCGTGCTTCTACTGCTGAACGGCAGGCGGCGATCGCCCAAGCCTTTCATCAGCTCAGCTTTCAGTGCGATACCGAAACCTGGGACAACTTCAGCAGCCGCATCCCAGAACTGGGCGTGATTGTAGAGGCGTTTATTGAAGGGGAAGAGAAGCGATCGCCCAGCGTCCAGTGCCGCATCACGCCCATGGGAGAGGTGGAAGTGCTCTCCACCCACGACCAGATTCTGGGTGGCCCCGATGGCCAAATCTTCCTGGGCTGTCGGTTCCCAGCCGATGACTCTTATCGACTGGCGTTGCAGGAGTATGGCTATGCGGTAGGAGAGGTGCTGGCCGAGAAAGGCGTGCTAGAGCGCTTTAGTGTAGATTTTATGGCGGTGCGGGCGTCGAGCGCTGAGCCATGGGAATTGCAGGCGATCGAAATCAATATTCGCAAAGGCGGCACTACTCACCCGTTTATGACGCTGAAACTGCTGACGGGCGGTCGCTATGACGTAAAAACGGGGCTGTTTCTCAACCAGCACGGCACCCCGAAGTACTACATCGCCACCGATAATTTGCAGAGCGATCGCTACTTTGGTCTATTGCCCGACGACTTGATGGAAATCATTGCCCACCATCGGCTGCACTACACCCCTATTACCGAAACGGGCAGCGTGTTTCATATCATGGGCTGTCTCTCGGAATATGGCAAACTTGGACTGACGAGCGTGGGTAATTCTTTGCAACAGGCCGAAGAAATTTACAACCAGGTAATTTTCACGCTAGACGAGGAAACCCGCCCGCATGGCGAGGAGCCGTTTCATGCAGTTGTGCCTACACCACCATTGACGTGGCAGGGTTAGAGCGGGAAGTGTTAGAGCGAAAAGAAACCTGTGAAGAGGAGAGGAATCAGCAACAACAAAAACACGATCACAAACAGGGTGCTGGGTTCTACTTTAATGGTGTTCTTTTCAACGTTTTGATCTAAATTGCTGTTTAGATTTTTGTCTGGGTCGCGCATGGGTGCTCTCCAACCAAATAATGTTAATTAAGGATGTGCCGTGCGGCATATCCTCACTTGCTTAGCCCTACCATTATCGGATATGGAGCACTCCTTCTGGGTTTAGCTTGGTTAAGAATTAGGGGGGCACGCTTAGCGCACCCCCCTAATTCATCCTTGCTCTCGACACCCTATACGGTGGCCAGTTCGGCAGGGAGTCGCTTGAACGAGAGGCGTTCGTTTTCGACATCGACGAAGATGGTGTCGCCGTTGGTAAATTCGCTGCGCAAGATGGATTTGGCGATCGCCGTTTCCAGCTCTTTCTGAATGGCGCGCTTCAGCGGACGGGCACCATACACCGGGTCGTAGCCCACCTCGGCTAGGAAGTCGAGGGCACTGTCGGACAGTTTAAGTGTCATCTTGCGCTCGGCCAGTCTGCCTGCAAGGCGCAGCACCTGAAGCTGCACGATCTGCCGCAGTTCCGATTTCTGCAAACCGTGGAAGATAATAATTTCATCAATTCGGTTGAGGAATTCGGGGCGGAAGGTCGTACGCATGGCCTCCATGACCCGATGTCGCATTTCCTCATATTGGCTATCATCTCCGGCTACATCCAAGATGTATTGGGAACCAATGTTGCTGGTCATAATAATGATGGTATTTTTGAAATCGACTGTCCGCCCTTGCGAGTCGGTGACGCGGCCATCATCTAAAATTTGCAGCATCACGTTGAACACATCGGGATGCGCTTTTTCGATTTCGTCGAATAGGATCACCGAGTAAGGGCGGCGACGAATGGCTTCGGTGAGCTGACCGCCTTCTTCGTAGCCCACATAGCCCGGAGGGGCACCAATCAATCGCGAGACGGCGTGCTTTTCCATATATTCCGACATGTCGATTCGCACCATTGCTTCTTCGGTATCGAACAGGTAGGAGGCCAGTGCCTTGGCCAGTTCAGTTTTACCCACCCCGGTTGGCCCTAAGAAAATAAAGCTAGCGGTGGGGCGGTTGGGGTCGGCCAGCCCAGCCCGCGATCGCTGAATGGCATCGGCCACGGCAGTAACCGCTTCGTCTTGCCCAATTACACGGTGGTGCAGCTCATCTTCTAATTGCAGCAGTTTCTGCATTTCTGATTCCACTAGCTTGCTGAGCGGAATGCCTGTCCACTTTGAAATAATTTCGGCAATATCTGACTCGGCAACTTCTTCCCGCAGCATCGACTTGCCGCTGGTTTGGGTTTGAGTCAGGCGGGTTTCAGCCGCATCTAGCTGCTTTTGCAAGGTGGCTAGGTTGCCGTATTTCAGTTCGGCAGCGCGGTTGAGGTCATAATCGCGTTCGGCTTGCTGAATCTCGGTATTGAGTTGTTCAATCTCTTGCTTCAGCTTTTGGATATCTTGAATCACATCTTTTTCAGATTGCCACTGCGCGTTGAGGGCGCTACTGGTTTCTTTCACGTCAGCCAGCTCCTTTTCCAACCGCCCTAGGCGATCGCGTGAGCCTGTGTCGGTTTCTTTGCGTAGAGATAATTGTTCCATCTCCATTTGCAAGACCTTGCGATTGGCTTCATCCAGCGCTTCTGGCTTAGATGTAATTTCCATCTTGAGCTTTGCCGCCGATTCATCTACTAGATCGATTGCCTTGTCGGGCAAAAACCGTTCTGTAATGTATCGGTTAGACAATACCGCCGCCGCTACCAGCGCCGAGTCAGATATTTTTACCCCGTGGTGGTTCTCGTAGCGTTCACGTAGGCCGCGCAGAATTGAAATCGTATCTTCAACCGTTGGCTGATCGATATAAATTTGCTGAAAGCGACGTTCTAGCGCTGCATCTTTTTCGATATACTTACGGTACTCATCCAGCGTTGTCGCTCCAATACAGCGCAACTCACCGCGAGCCAGCATCGGTTTCAGTAAGTTGCTAGCATCCATTGCACCCTGAGTTGCTCCAGCACCAACTACCGTATGGATTTCGTCAATGAATAGAATGATATGGCCGCTTGACTCAGTGACTTCCTTCAACACCGCCTTCAAGCGCTCTTCAAATTCACCGCGATATTTAGCGCCCGCAATCAGCGCCCCCAGATCTAACGCAATCAGCTTGCGATCTTTGAGCGATTCGGGCACATCCCCATTAATAATCCGCTGGGCTAACCCTTCAGCGATCGCCGTCTTACCGACACCGGGTTCCCCAATCAGCACCGGGTTATTCTTCGTCCGCCGAGATAGAATCTGAATCGTGCGGCGAATTTCGTCATCGCGCCCAATCACCGGATCGAGCTTGCCTCGGCGGGCAAAATCGGTCAGGTCGCGGCCATATTTTTCTAATGCGTCGTATTTACCTTCAGGATTTTGATCCGTCACTTTCTGGCTGCCTCGGATTTGTTCAATCACACGTTTGAGCTTTGATTCGTCGAGCTTGAATTCTTGCAAAAATGCTTTACCAAAGCGCTCGTCTTTGGCATAGCCCAACAGCATATGCTCAATCGAAATAAATTCGTCGCCAAACTCTTTACGAGCGGCTTCAGCGCGATCGAGTAACGTGTCGAGCGATCGCCCTAAATAAACCGAAGTGCCGCTGCCCGACACCTTAGGCTGGCGGCCAATAAAACTATCGACCGATTCACGGGCACGCTGCACGTTGACGCCAGCTTTGTTGAAGACGCTAACGGCTAATCCATCTTGCTCTAGCAGCGCCTTCATCAAATGTTCGCTTTCGATTTGCTGCTGCTGCGCCTGTTTCACCACTTCTTGAGTGCTCGCGATCGCTGCCCAGGCTTTTTCGGTAAATTGATTGGGGTTAGTCGGTTGCATAGAATCTGGGGGTAGGGGTGGGAG
>CASBQX010000095.1 GCA_949127925.1 Synechococcales cyanobacterium PMM_0002 | reverse complement strand
GACGATGCCCCCAATGATGACTACGGGTCTCGCCCATCTGGAGACTATTCAAACAAGCCAAAACCCGTCAAGCGTTCTAGAACTGCTGTGGGAGATTAAGGCTTAATTGCCGGAGGCAGGCTTAATTGCCGGAGGCAGTGGCACTAGACCTGCGGCATGAACTAGCTTGAGTGCTACAGGAACAGGCTTGGGGAAACGGGAGGCGGGCGATCAAGCTGCCCATCCTGTTTTCCTGAGCCTGTTTCTATGATGGGTTGAGATTCTGCGTTCGCACTCAATGGGTCACATATGCTTGCTGTTGATTTGCTCCATCACTATCGTGCAGTTAGCCAGAAACCATTGACGGTGGTGGATGTAGAAACCACTGGCAGCATTGCCTTGAACGGGCGAATGACTGAGATTTCGGTGCTTCAAGCGACGCTGGCCGATGGGATTCAGTCCCAACAAACGGCGTTGATCAATCCCCAAACTCACATTCCGGCCAAAATTGTGGAAATTACGGGGATCACTCAGGCCATGGTAGACGCGGCAGCGATCGCCGCTACTATATTGCCTGATTATCTGCCGCTCTTGAGTAGTGGCATTTTGACCGCCCACAATCTAAAATTCGATCATTCATTTTTACAAGCGGAATATGCTCGGTTGGGGATCACCTTTAGTCGCCCTGTGCCCGAACAATTCTGCACCGTGCAGCTGGCTCGATTGCTGCTGCCAGAACTGCCATCGCGCAGTTTACCCAATCTGGTGCAGCATTTCCAGTTTCCGGTGACGACGTCGCATCGGGCGGAGGCAGATGCGATCGCTTGCTGGCTATTGGCCAAACGGCTGTTGACAGAAATCAGCAACGAACCAGATGAAGCCCTACTTGCCCGGTTTACGCAGCAGTGGATTCCGCTAAAAGCGGCGGCAAAGCTGCTGGGCTGTCGCTCTAAGCGGGCGCAAACGCTATTGGATGCAGCGGGAGTTTATAGTACAGAGGTGGAATATAGCACCTACAGTACCCGGCGCTATCGCCGGGGTGATGTGGAGCAAGTTTACTATCAGCGCCAAGCAGAGCCACCGGAGGCACGACCAGAGGCAGAACTAGAGGAGCAACCAGAGGCAATCCAATTGTCTTGTCTTTAACGCTAATTCTGCTCGCTTAACCGCTTTAGCCGTTGCTATTAGTCGCTCTATGGCTCGCTACTTCACGAATCGGCTGCTCCTGGTCATTCCTACTTTAATTGCCATTAGCCTGATTATTTTTATCATTTTGGCGATCGCCCCCGGTGACCCCATGGGAGAGTTTGCCAATAATCCCGCGATTACCGCCGAGGTGCGAGCTAATATTCGGCGATCGCTGGGACTCGATCAACCCCTGCCAATACGGTATCTAAAATGGGCGTGGGCGTTTGCTCAAGGCGACATGGGCTACTCGTTTACCAGCCGCAGCCCGGTGAGTGACTTGATTGGCCAACGGTTGCCGACTACTCTTTGGATCGTGGGCACCGCCTATGGACTCTCGGTGTTGATGGCGTTACCATTGGGCGTGTTTTCGGCACTGCGACGCTACACGCTGATCGATCAGATCATTACGGCGATCGCCCTGATGGGGTTTTCCCTACCCACCTTTGTCACCGGGCTGCTATTGATTATTCTATTTAGCGTGCAGCTACGCTGGCTGCCGTTTATCTACGACAGCAATTTGCAGGTGACAGGTTGGAGTAGTTTTGTGGTTCAGGTGCAACAATCGATCATGCCAATTGCCGTGCTGGTTTTATTCCAATCGGCAGTGCTGATGCGGTTTGTGCGCTCAGCCATGGTAGATGAAATGCAGCAAAACTATGTGCGGACTGCCTACGCTAAAGGGCTACAAACATGGCGGGTGATCGGGCACCATATGCTGCGCAATGCCTTGATCCCGGTCGTGACGCTTGTGGCTTTAGATATTCCTAGCCTGTTTACGGGATCATTGGTGGTAGAGCAGGTGTTTCGGATACCGGGAATTGGGGCGCTGCTGATCGAGTCAATTATGCGTAACGATACACCTGTCGTGATGGCGATCGCCTTGATCTACGCTATTTTGGTCGTGTTGCTCAGCTTAGCGGCTGACCTGGTTTACAGCGTGCTTGACCCTCGCGTGCAGCTTCGATAATAGGTCTATTGGCAATCGCCCCGGTTGACAGTGCCATTCGGCATCGTCGTGCGGCAAAACAGTACGCCCGTCAGGTTAGCCCCGGTCAGGTTAGCCCCGGTCAGATTAGCTCCCGTTAGGTTAGCCCCGGTTAGATCGGCTCGCCGCAAGTTAGCCGCCAGCAAATTGCTGTTGGTAAAGTTAGTCCCTACCAACCTGGTGCGCGGCAGGTTTATCCTCGACAAGTTGCCCCCGGTAAAATTAGCCCCTTCCAAGTTGGCAGCGCTCAGATCGGCATCATTGAGCGTCACTCCTCGCAGGTTGGCTCCGCGTAGATCGGTGCGCGTGAGGTTTGAGCGAGTCAGAATCGCGTTCTCTAAGTTTGCCCCTTTCAAGCTGGCATCGCCTAAATACGCACGACGCAAATCGGCTCCCTCAAGATCGGCCTCTTTAAGGTTGGCTTCTCCCAAGTTCGCCCCGACCAAATACGCTTCGACAAACGTTGCACCGCTAAGGTTGGCACGGCTAAAAACGGCATCGCCCAGATAAGCCGCGTTGAGGTTAGCCTCTTTGAGCGTGGCATCGCCCAAGTAGGCACGGCGCAAATCGGCTCCCTGAAGCTGGGCATCACTTAGGTTAATGCCACTTAACGTTGCATCACTGAGATACGTCTGCCGCAAATCTGCCTGTTTTAGATTGGCGTTGTTTAAATTTGCCCCGTTGAGATTGGATCGTTTTAAGCGGGTGTCGCGAAAATCAACCCCTTCAAGCAGGGCATATTCTAGATCCATGTCTTCTAGGTCGGCATCTTTGAGCACAACTCCTGTTAGGTCACAACTGGTGCAGGCGTTGGTTCGCAATAGTTGATTGACTCGGTTGGCTTTGGCGATATTGGCGAATCGTATCACTCCCACTAGCGATAGCAGAGACGCCAAAAAAACGGCGACTGTCAGCAAGGCCATGACGTCTTTTCGATCCATGGTTCGAATCATCACTAGAAGGCCAGAGAGTGGATAGTAGGCGAGGGCATCGGTTTAGCACGCCAATTAGCACGTCGAAAACTCAGCGTAAACCTGATCTCTACTCCTCCTCTACTGTAGTTCTTCGGGGTTAAGTTGCTGTTCCCGGCTTTCTGCCTTCAAGCTGCGATTTCCTACACCGCCTGTCCTCAAGCGTTGAGCAAGTCCATCCAGGTCACTTCCCACACCAATCGCGGCTGGGCATAGCTGCGCAGATGGCGACGAGTGGTTTCTAACCGCTGCAACAGGGCTGGTCGGCGTAGGGTTTGCCAGTATGAATGTTGCAGGTAGTCTACGAGCCACAGTTGGGCTTCGGGATCGAGGGTTTGGTCAATCTGCCGTGCCACTTCGAGAGCTAAGCGTAGAGACGTCGGTGGGTGCGAAACGGCGGCCAGTAGCTCGGCTGGAATGGCCTGGAGCTGCTGCCAGTGGGCGATCGCCTCTCCAGGGCTGCCCTGCGCCAGCGCCAATACTTCTGGGTGCTGCAAGATATCGGTATGCTCGGTTTGTTGCAGCACGTTCACTAAGTCAGTCTGGCTCAACCGCCGAAACGGAATGCGTTGACAGCGAGAGACGAGGGTGGGCAGCAGCGACTCTAGGCTGGGCGCAATCAAAATCATAGTGGCGCGACCCGGCTCTTCTAGGGTTTTGAGTAAGCCATTGGCGGCAGCTTCTGCCATCGTTTCTGCATCTTCAATCACCACCACAGCGCGGCGAGCTTCCAGGGGCGGACGACTGAGGAACTGAGAGATTTCACGGATTTGCTCTAACCGAATTTGGGGCGGTGCCCGACGCTTTACCCCTAGCTCTGCGGCTTCGCTGGCGGCAATCCGTTTGCCCTGGTGCATGTAGGTTGGTTCGATCCAGAGTAAGTCGGGGTGATTACCCTGCCGAATCCGTTGCAGCAATGTGGCTGAGGGCGGTTGAAAGGCATGGGACAGCAGCAGTGCAATAAATTCTCGTGCCGCTAATCCGCGCCCTACCCCGGCTGATCCCACAAACAAATAGGCCGGAGCAATGCGATCGCGCCCCACGGCACAGGTGAGCAGTTCGATGGCTTGGGGTTGGCCGATCAAGGAGGAGAACATGGGAAGGAGGAAGGAGGAAGGAGGAAGGAGGAAGGAGGGAAGAGGAAGGAGGGAAGAGGAAGGAGGGAAGAGGAAGGAGGGGAAAACGGGTGGGGCTACCGGAAAAATAGTTCTCGGATGCCTTCGCTGCCAATTTCGACAGCGAGGGCGGCAAGGATAAAACCCAATAGTTTGGCGGCGATGATGGCTCCGGTTTGGCCGATCAGTTTTTCGATGCGGCCGGCCTGTCGCACAATCATCCAGGTGACTAGCATGGCGGCGATGATGCCAACGACCACGCTAAACCGGGCGGTGGGCTGGTCGGCCATCAGCAGCGTGACGGTGGTCAAGGTGCCGGGGCCAGCCAGCAGCGGCAGTGCCAGCGGGGTAATGGCAACGTCTCGATCTTGATCGACTGAATAGGTGTCTAGCTCGCCTCGCAACATATCGAGTGCCACCAGCAACAATAGCAGTCCGCCTGCCACTTGGAGCGAGGCGATGCTGATGTGGAGGTAGCGCAGGACAGATTCTCCGGCAAAGGCAAATCCTAG
>CASBQX010000094.1 GCA_949127925.1 Synechococcales cyanobacterium PMM_0002 | reverse complement strand
AGCAAATGCGGATTTTGCTGATTAGCAGCCCTACTTGGGTAGAAGCAACCATTCACGACCTGCACGCACGCGGATTTGCTGACACCAACGCTTGGAGCCGCCTGGTACCCGGTGCCAATCCGGGTGAAGTGGTGAGCATCTTGACGCGACGCAGACAGCGACCGTAAGCCGCTGAGATTTGGGGGCGTTGGCCTGCACCTAGCGCCCCCTCTGCGCCGGGAACAATGGCCGATGGCGGCAGCCTGTGCTGTTAGCCCTCTATCGAAACACCAGCGGCTGACAGGGTACAGCATTCGGCAAATTCAGCATTTCACCTAACGAAAATCCAACAAATGGATTATTCGGAATGGGGATATTGCCAGTGGCTAGCCAAAACAGCAACCGTTGCGAGTCATATACGACTTGGCGCACCACCCCATTGGTGGCAATGCTGGCATTGTCGTCATAGACGGTAGACGGGCTTTGTTGCAGTGTGACGGGGTTAATGCGATCGCGCAAAATCTGCACCATGACGCTGGGGTTGATTTTGCCATGCCGAGAGTAAGGGCCACCGGGTTCTAACAATTGTTTGAACCGTTCGTGCCGGACGAGGCTGGAGGTACTAGGCGGGTCGCGGTCTTCACCCTGCATTTCTGGTGAAACGAAATGGTTAGCCGTATAGAGTACCCCACTGGCGTCAAGTTCCCGAATTCCCATAGATGTCGCAATTAATTCAAACACACCCGCCCGGCGCGACATGCCGTCAGCAATTAGGATTAAGTCGGCTGCCATGCGGCGTTGCGATCGCATAAACGTACGGGCTTCTGCATAACTCTTGGCATTGCTCAAAATGCGAGCCATCATTTGCACATGGCTGCGGCCAGTTGTAGACAGTCTCGTGATGTCTTTGGGATGGGCGGTATTGAGTCCTACCGTGATGCCTGAAGCATTCATTCCAGAATTGGGCCACACCATCCCTGGAACCGCAATAAACATATGCGGAATGCCGTTATTAGGCTGTCGAATAAATACCGTGGGATGCTTAATCCAATATGGATTCGGTTTACCGTTATTGTCTAAACTGCGACCGTGGTAAAGCCGACCATCGACAGTGGCAGCACCAGCGGCAACAAATTGGGAACAGGCGACAGGGCTTGATCTGCCGATGGAGAACCCCGCCCCATCATTAAAAAACTGGGGCAGCGTGTCGGCAAAATATTCTTGAAATACATCCCCAAAGGCTAATACCAAGCTGGCGGTCATGGTCATGCCAATGCCTTTGGTAGCAGCAACCAAGCCTTCACATTCTTCAATTACATTGCTGAAGCACCGTTTTCTAGCAAAGGCTGCTAGCCCCAGATGCTTACCCAAAAAATTAGCCGCCTGGAGTGTGGGCAACGGTAAATCAGCAATTTCATTGCGCAACAGTTTGCCATGTTGGTAGCCCATTTCGTATGGGGTACCTTGGAGCCAAACAACTTTCACAATTCCTTGATCTTGACGATGGGAGGCGACCGGGGTCCAACCTTCTCGACGGAAACGCATGGATTCAGGCATGGTAGCTATATCTTAGAATCAGGCGATCGCATTCTATCCTTGAAAAAAGTGAATGCGGGCAATTGCAACAGATTCGTTAAAGTCGCTGATCCGGCTAGGCAACCAAAATGCTGAGGCATTCTGTGTTGCATGTCGCGATCGCCCCTGCTGCTGTTCCCAGATAGAGAGCGATCGCACATATAGCGGTTCTGATTCACCATAGCGTCCTTGCTATCGGTAGAGTCCTGACAGATTGTTAAAGTTGATCAGGCATTGACTAATTTTTAATTGCTGCCTCAAGTAAGATTTTCCTCGATTAAGAGGGTAATGCGATGTTCTCCGGGGGAAATGTCAGGAGGCAATTGTAGGGTAACGTCACCATTGGAATTCACTACTGCCATAACCTCAACAGTCTTAATCACAACCTGGCGATCGCCCATATAGCGGTTCTGCCTCGCTGTAGCGTCTCTTGCAAACGGTGGAGTGATAGCCAGATGGTTTAGAGCCTTTGTGCAGCGATCGCAGAACGGGAATAGTCTGGGATGGGCTATTTGCGACAACGGCATACAGCACATCTGGATCAAGATCAGCACCATTTTGCCAGATGACCGTGCCTAGTTCTGGATGGATCTGAGCTTGGGCAAAGTATACCTGATTGTGCAAGGGGGCGAAGATGCCGGAGAACTGAATTAACTGGCTAATATCCACGACTCCTTCCATGCCGTCTTCAAAGCACAGAACGAGCTGATAGTTTGTTAACGGTTTGACAGTGACGATGTCTTTGAGCATCAACCGGACTCCAATATGATCGGTTCTACATCAAGTCGTAGATCTGGCTGCGATGTCCTACTCGGTCAATGATAATGGTTTGCTCTGTGGGGTTGACTTCATAGATGACGCGGTAATCGCCAACTCTCAACTTGAAGAAGCCAGACAAATGGTTCGATAGTGGCTGAGGTTTAATTTGCTCAAAGTTCTCAGCTAACCAATCAATTTTGTTGACAATGCGTTGACGAAGATCTTGTGAGAGTTTTTCCAAATCAGCTAGGGCCTCTGGTTCGTAGATGACCGCGTTGCCCATTAGTTTTTTAGACCTAATCGACGGGCAACCTCTTCTGTTGAAATGCCAGCAGTCTTGCTTTCTCGACGATCGCGAATTTCTAACAGGCTTTGCTCAAATTCTGGTTTAATGTTTAGTCCTGTATCGGGATTGGGTAGGAGTTCTTCGACCGCTGCCAACACAGTTTCACGAATCAGGGCTTTGAGTTCATCAATGGTGAGGTCTTTAACTTGCATAGAAATTGGGTGAGCTGTTGGTGTGAATTCTAGTGTAGCGGATGACTAATTCTATACCCATATCTTATCTCCCATCTCCCTCCCGCACCTGCCGCAACATCACCTGCGTCAGTGGATGGTCAGAGAGTTTCCCTGCCCGCCCCGCATCAACTGCCTGCTGCACCAGATAGCGGAAACTGCGCCGGACAGTTTGAGTGTTGGGATGATCTTCACCCAGAACTTCCATGAAAATTGTCAGCGATCGCCCGTACAGCGGTTCTGCTTCGCTGTAGCGCCCTTGCGATTGGTAGAGTAATGCCAGATTGTTGAGGTTGGTGGCGACATCGGGATGGTCGCCTCCCAACTGCTGTTCACTGATGGAAAGCGATCGCCCATACAGTGGTTCTGCCCCACCATAGCGCCCTACGAGTTGCAAGGAGACTAAACCAACTGACATGGCTCAGTAGAGAGTAAGAACACCGATGGAAGTGTCTTGCTCAAGTCGTTGAACCATGGCTCTGGCCGATTGTAAAATTTGCCTAATTTCTTGGGTCGAGCAATTACCACGACGAATCCAAACGACTTTGGGTGGAAAGCCTAAGATGAGGCTGAGATCGTTGTAGTCAGAATCTCTAGTGACAATAGTAAAATCATTTTGGGTTGCGTAGTCCCAGATTTATCGATCGTTGGCTTGATCCATACCGAGTAGAAAACGTGCTGGGAATTGGGATAGAGTTCAGCCAATAGATGAATGAGACGGGGAGAAAGATTATGGTTAAATAGGAGTTTCATGCCGCAACTGTCAAAGTCTTTTGTTCGCGATCAGCAGCGTAGGCGAGACAGGCGAGAATATCGTTGCGGGTGATGTAAGGAAAGTCCGTAAGGATTTCTTCGGTCGTCATGCCGGAGGCCAGGTAGGAGAGGACATCATAGACAGTGATTCGCATCCCTCGGATGCAGGGTTTACCGCTGCGTTTGCCAGGTTCGAGGGTAATGATGTCTTGGTAATTCACGGCAGTTGTAGGGAATGCGTTCGGCTTTGCCGTCTCGTAGAGACTCGCCCACTATTCTAGCAAGCTGCTCGCGTCCCAGTTCTTTCTGCATGATTCAGTAAATGTAGGGGCTAAAGGGCGATCGCCCATTACTTCCCCAACTGCGATCGCTGCTTCTGTTCAATGCGCGATCGCCCGTACAGCGGTTCTGCTTCGCTGTAGCGGCCTTGCACTTCGTAGAGTAATGCCAGATTGGATTGGTTATGGGAAGTAGCGGTAAATATCTCGTCGATGCTGGACGCGGGCAAATGTAATTGTTTCATTGTCAATAAAAACGCCCACCCGATAGTCGCCTACCCGAATTCGGTAAGTGCCTTTAGATCTCGAATGAAGCTAGGCAGGTAGCTGGTGTTCACGGTTGTTCCAACGCTTGCAAGGCCGCATCGAAGCTGAGTGGCGTTTCGTGGCGAACGTCTTGCATGGCACGATACAGTCCTTCGTCTTCTAGAGCTTCGAGCAATCTTTGGTAGTCAGCAATGTCGAGAATAACTTTACGAACTTGCCCTTGAGAGTCGGTGATAAATTCTTGGGCAAAGGGATATTGTTCAATGGAGGTTTCCATAGATTTATTATGTAGGTAACGTCCAGGGAGTTTTTCTAACTCTACTGCTTACCCCAGTACTGATTGGCGATCGCCCATAATTAAGGCATTGCAAGCAGATGAGGTGAGTTAAGGCAGATGATCACTCAAACGATGGTAAACCCGTCTTCGTGGGTAGCAACGGGCATCAGAATCGAGAAGGTGCGCGATCGTTATTTGTTTAAATTTTCTGAAGAATTACAAAACAGACTGGATGATTTAAATCAGCGGCTCAAAGAAGATCAGTTAGCGGAAGAGGAACGAGCAGAATTGGCAGGAATTTTGGAACTGGATCAGATTTTCACCTTGGTGAATACCAAAATCATTGCTGAGTCTTAGGTCGCATGGCAATTTCAGCAACAGTGCGGCAGCAGGTGCGGCTCAGAGCGAAGTTTTTGTGCGAATATTGCCACTCACCGGAAGAGGTGAGTGCGGCACGGTTTGAAATTGATCACATCCAGCCGCGATCGCGTGGAGGTTCAGATAATCTTGATAACCTAGCATTGGCCTGTCAGCGTTGTAATGCTCATCACTACAATTTCACCCAAGGGCTTGATCCAAAAACCTTCCAGGAAGTAGCGCTGTTTCACCCTCGTCAACAAATCTGGAATGTGCATTTTATCTGGACTGACAATGGGGTAAAGATCTTGGGAGTAATGGAAACCGGACGAGCAACGGTGGTGCGCTTTGATTTGAATGATGAAGTGCGCGGTGATGGCATGATTATGCGGGCACGGCAGGCGTGGGTGAAAGCAGACTGGCACCCACCCGCAGATGATTTGCAACAGGTTAACGGCAGCCAGTAAATCAGGAAACTGAATCAACTGCCTCAGAAATTGTCCGAAGCCAACTGTGGGCAGATTGTGTTGTGGGATGGTCAGGATTCAGAGCTTGTTCGTAAATTTTTACGGCACGCTGTATCAAGGGCAGGGCTTGGGAGTAACACTCCATGTTGTAATACAGTGCCGCCATATT
>CASBQX010000093.1 GCA_949127925.1 Synechococcales cyanobacterium PMM_0002 | reverse complement strand
TCTTTATGGAACAATAGGCTGAGTCTATACCCCGAATGCATGAGTTCTGTGACCCCGTATTCATCCGAAATTGAGTAGCAAATGCAACGGCTCTATCCGTCCTTGAGTGAGAAGGATCGTCGTCGCTATGCGGGGATAGAATCGATCAAACTGGGATAGGGAGCATGAGTTATGTCAGCCAACTATTGGGCTGCGATTACTATACGCTCGGCTTGTTTCCTCATGTGACTCGTGCGTGCCAAGGGGTAATTTTTGAGAGTGCTGAACTAGTTGAGGAGTTAATTGCAAAAGCCAAGACAAAGACAGGGCTTCAGGTATTTGCAACGACTCTAGATGGGGTATA
Source organism: Synechococcales cyanobacterium PMM_0002 (assembly GCA_949127925.1). Lineage (GTDB taxonomy): Bacteria > Cyanobacteriota > Cyanobacteriia > Elainellales > Elainellaceae > CASBQJ01. The sequence continues at coordinate 4,556 of CASBQX010000093.1, read as the reverse complement.
CAAGATGGGTCGCAACGTTACAGCAGAGTTTAAGCAGACAATGGAAATTGTGTTTGATATAGCAATTATCAATCTGGTGCGGTACAGATCGGAGGGCGAACTGCCGTATCGCCCCTACTCTGATGCACTTCACTAGCATGAGAAACGCTATAACCATTTACCAAAACGGAATTATACGGTCATACCGCAGATTTAATCATTATGACTCTGATTTAATTCTCATTCCTAAGATATCCAACGCTACTGCCTCTGCTGTTTTAACCCCGTCAATCCCTGCCGACAGAATCCCCCCGGCATAGCCTGCGCCCTCTCCAGCGGGGTAGAGACCCTTGGTATTAATGCTTTGGCCGTCAGCGTGGCGTTTAATCCGAATGGGTGACGATGTGCGCGTTTCAACGCCAGTGAGCGTGGCGTCGGGCATGGCAAAACCGTGAATCTGTTTCTCAAAGGCGGGCAGGGCTTCTCGAATAGCGGCGATCGCATAGTCAGGCAGGCTTTGGCTGAGATCGCCCAAATGCACACCGGGCGCATAGGACGGGGTGACGCTGCCCCACGACTGGGAGGGGCGATCGGCTAGGAAATCTCCCACCAGTTGCCCTGGCGCATCATAGGTACCGCCGCCGAGTTCAAAGGCGGTGGCTTCTAAGCGACGCTGCAAGGCAATGCCAGCTAGGGGATGACCGGGATAATCATCGGGTGTGATACCAACCACAATGGCACTATTGGCATTGCGTTCATTGCGTGAATATTGGCTCATCCCGTTGGTCACTACTCGCCCTGGCTCAGACGCCGCCGCCACCACCAGCCCACCGGGACACATGCAGAAACTATAGACCGAGCGGCCATTTTTGCAGTGATGCACTAGCTTATAGTCGGCGGCTCCCAGCAGTCGATGTCCGGCGTAGGCACCGAAGCGACTGCGATCGATTAACGGCTGTGGATGTTCGATCCGAAAGCCAATCGAAAATGGTTTTGGCTCAATATAAACGCCGCGCTCCAACAGCATTTCAAACGTATCGCGAGCGCTATGCCCCACCGCCAATACCACATGATTGCTGCGGAGTTGTTCACCGCTGGCCAGCGTTACCCCGCGCACCTGTCCTTGCTCAATTTCCAAATCCACTACCCGGCTTTGAAACCGGATTTCACCACCCAGAGATTCAATTCGGGCGCGCATTTTCTCCACAATGCCCACCAGTTTGAAGGTGCCAATATGCGGCTTGTTAATATACAGAATTTCGGGCGACGCCCCTGCCTCGACCAGCTCAGTTAATACCTTTCGGCCATAGTGATTAGAATCGCGCACTTGGCTGTAGAGCTTGCCATCGGAAAAGGTGCCCGCTCCTCCTTCACCAAATTGCGCATTCGATTCGGGATTTAGTTCGGTTTTCTTGCGCCAAAACCCAAACGTATCGGCGGTGCGATCGCGTACCGTCTTACCTCGCTCTAGCAAAATCGGACAAAATCCCATCTGCGCCAGCATTAGTCCCGCAAACAGCCCACATGGCCCAGTGCCAATTACAATTGGGCGCATTGCCAAACCGGGAGGAGCTTTTGCCACCAGGCGATAGCTCATATCTGGCGTTACCATCAGATGCGGATCGGCTTTCAGGCGCTGTAACAGCAGCTGGCCTTGAGGCGTTTCGACATCCACCTCAACATCCACAATGTAAACCAGGACAATATCGTCTCGCTTGCGGGCATCATAGCTGCGCTTAAAGACGGAATAGCTGAGCAGCATTTCGGGGGCAATTTGCAGCTTTTTAAGAATAGCCGCCTTGATCTGCTCAGGGGGATGATCCAGCGGGAGTTTTATTTCAGTTATTCGCAGCATAGTAATATAGATCAGCTTCACCCAATCCCAACCAGTTGGAGTCTCAAGCCTGAAAGCTCTAGATCTCAATGCATAGAATCAGGATGCTTCTGGTCATTGAGGTCTGGCTCCTACTGGGCAACGGTCTGGTTTTATTCTACCAAATGCGAAGGTAACCGGTTAACGGATAGGCTAATTTGACAAGTTTGACAAGATTGAAAGAACTGAGGTCATAGTTTTTTGCCTGAGCAACGGGTACAGCTGCAAGGATCGTCAATAAAATTGATACACTGGTGATGATTAGACGTTTCATCGTTTAACTCTCCTAAAAATGATGGAGAAATGTTTCTGTGAAGCTCTAACAAACATGAAACTGTTTAGAATCTGTAGATGAGTATTGTTCATGTCTGATTCCCTCTATCATGAAGGTTGCTTCTGAGCAGACACTGAACGCGAGCTGAATTACAGTTAAAGACTAAATGAACATGATGAAGTCGCCTGAAAAGGCAGGCAGATTCGACTATGATTTAACCACTATTGCCATGCATCCTGTTCCTGATAGAGCCTCAGGCTATGCAGATCAGGGCTGCACTGTCATCCATCAAAGTGCAATTGTAAGCTAAGGTTCATTTTCAGATCAATGGCTCACGTTTAAAAGCGTCCTTGTTTAAGGTTTACTGCCCGATGCATCCCCTGAGAAACGCAATTACTCATTTGTTTGGCAAACGAATTTCTCCAACGTCGCTACAGTTCCGCCTAACCTTGGAGCTAATTTTGCTCTCACTATTAGGGATGGGGAGTGTCACGATTTGGGCAAGTTGGCGGATGGAGAAAACTTTAGTATCTGCTCATAAACAATCATTAGAATATATCGCAACCCATTTCCCAGAGCAGGTGGAGCTGTATCGTCAGATGGGTTCCGTTGAATCTGGCGTAGAGCGAACAATCGATAAACTTTCTACGCCAGGATTATTGATTTGGGTCAGAAATGTGGATGGACAGCTGATGTCTCGATCCTCTGGGGTGAACATGCCCTCTCCCGATTTGATCAGTGCTGTGACACAAACCAATGTTCCAGCACAGCCAACCGTTTTCCAGCTGGGCGATCGCTACGTTGTGTTGTGTGGAAGTCCTCTGACTGTTAACGGCAATCCTCTCGGCCAGGTCTACTTATTAAAAGATATTACTGACGACCAGATGCGGCTGAATTCAGGCATACACGGTTTGATCTGGGTCAGTATTGTGACCATGACACTACTGATGATTGCGATCGCTAAACGAATCCGCAGCGCCCTCCAACCTTTAGAACAGATGAGTCAGGTTGCTAGCGCTGTTTCTGCCGATGATCTGAGTGCGGCAAAACTGCAACTGCATCGGGCACCAGATGAGATTTTGGGACTAGCGCAGGCATTCAATGAAATGCTAGTGCGGCTATCGGGTTCGTGGGAGCAGCAGCGACAGTTTGTGGGCAATGTTTCCCATGAACTTCGCACCCCTTTGACGGTAATTTCCGGATATCTTCAAAGTCTGCTGCGGCGCGGCGATAATTTAAGTACCCATCAGCAGCAAGCGGTTGCCACTGCTTCTGCTGAAGCCGAACGCACCATCCGCATGCTGCAAGATTTGCTCGATCTAGCGCGAGCCGATAGCGGTAATCTGCATTTTCGGCTTGCCCCCGTGATGTTGAATACGCTGGTGACGGAGATAGCACAGATGAGTCAAAAAGTTGGCAATCGACAGGTTCATGTTTTAGCGACCGCTGATGATGTGATTGCCTGTGCCGATCAAGATCGCCTACAGCAAGTGTTGATTAACTTAGTGGATAATGCTATCAAGTACTCTGCGTCGGATCAGGTGGTTGAGTTGGTGGTAGAGAAGACGGAACAGCAGGCAATGATTCATGTGCGCGATCGCGGCGTCGGCATTCCTCTGGCTCACCAAACCCGAATTTTTGAGCGGTTTTATCGCGTGGATGGGTCTGTGACCCGATCGCGAGACGGTACCGGGCTGGGGCTAGCGATCACCAAAAGCTTGATTGAAGGCATGAACGGGCGGATTTGCCTCCGGTCTAAACCGGGCGAGGGCAGTCTGTTTACCATTACGTTACCGCTGTGGACATCACTATCATGACTGCTCATATTCTCTTGGTTGAAGATGACCCGAGATTGGCTGAGTTTGTGGAAACAGAACTCAGTTTAGAAGGGTATCGTGTGACGGTAGCAGCCAACGGGATGGATGGCCTGAGTCTGGCGCGTGAGGCTGAGGCCGACCTGTTGATCTTAGACTGGATGCTACCCGGCATGTCTGGGTTGGATGTTTGTTTGAGATTGCGCTCAACGGGTGTACAGGTTCCCATCATCATCTTGACGGCAAAAGATGAGATTCCCGATCGCGTGGCTGGCTTAAACGCAGGAGCAGATGATTATGTGGCCAAGCCCTTTAGCATCGAAGAACTGCTGGCCAGGGTGAAGGCTCATTTGCGTCGGGTGCATCCAGAAGGTTCTAATATTTTAGAGTTTGAAGATTTGATCTTAAACTGCATTACCCGTGAAGTTTATCGCGATCGCCAGTTAATTCACCTGACCGCTAAAGAGTTTGACCTGCTTGAGTTCATGATGCGGCATTCTCGCCAGGTGATGACCCGTGATCAAATTTTGGAAAAGGTTTGGGGGTATGATTTTATGGGTGAATCAAATATTATTGAAGTCTATGTCCGAGCATTGCGGATTAAGCTAGAGGCCGA
>CASBQX010000092.1 GCA_949127925.1 Synechococcales cyanobacterium PMM_0002 | reverse complement strand
TGCAGCAATCGCCCTGCCTGAATGCCGTTGGAGTAAATCACGATCGCCCCTTGATAACCCTGCTGCCGCAGATAGGCGATCGCCCAGATCACGTTGTCAGAGTTGAGCGTCGGTTCACCACCATAAAATTTGATTGTGCCCTGCTGATGCGGCGTCACGGTTCGCAAGGCAGCAGTTAGATGCTCTGCCGTATATTCGCTGTACTGTCCTTTGGGGCTACCAAAGACAGTGCAAAAATCACAATCGCGATTGCACTGATTACCGGGGTAGAGATGGAGTTCTAGCAGGCGATCGTCGGTGATCATGCCCTTGTCGCGCGGCTGTCGTTCTTTGAAAACCATTGAAATTTTCCCCTATCCAGCAATTTGTTCTTCCCAGGCTTGCTCCAGTCGCGTGGTGTATTCGGCATTGACCACAGGGACGGTGCTGGCAATTAGTTCTTTTAAAGGAATGCCGTAGCCCGCTTCTACCTTAACGAATTCTGACTGGAGGGTGGCGGAAACCTTTTGGGTATTCAGCAACGGTGGATCACCCCAGACATCGGGCTTAAACTTTTGCAGTTGGCCTTCAGGGCTAGCAAGTATATTTGCCAAAATCATTGCTCCAGCGGGATTGGCTGCATTAATTGGAATGGCGGTAAACGACGGATCATTTAGCGAGATTCCTGGCATGGTAAAAGCTTGGGTGGTTTTGGGAAACTGCCCATTGGCCAACCCTTCTGCCACAGTTGAAACAAACACAGGCATCAGCCAAATTTCGCCATTGGCGAAGAGTTCTTGCAGGCGGCTTTGGGTAGGCGGATAGGTTTCTCCTTTGCGCCAGAGATACGGTTCCAGCTCTTTCAGGTACTCCAACAGTTGAGGCGATTTTTCGTTCCACAGTGCCTCATTAAACTCGGCTCCGGCATATTGCTCATAGCCTCCCGTGACGCCATAGAGGGCGGTCAGCAAGAACCGACTGCCGTCAAACTGAGGGGGCGCAACATAGGCAAATCGTCCGGGGTTTGCTTTCGCCCAGGCCAGTAATTCGCTCAAGGTTTTGGGAAATTGTTGCACTTTGGCGCTATCGGCTGCCATGACGTAATAGCTGCCGGTGTAGGGCGCAGAATATCCTTCGATCGGCAAGCCAAAATCAGAATTAACCGCCGCATTATTCGCATCGTAGTACTGGTTGCTGGGCAATTTATCGCGAAAAGGACCAAACAATAGGTTGCCCTGTTTCATCGTGCGAAAGTTCTCACCATTAATCCAGATCAGGTCAATACTGCCACCCTGCGTTTGGCCAGCCTGAACTTCTCCTACCACTTTATTGACCGCTTCTACAGTGTCGTTGAGCGGAACTCGATTGAGCGTGACCTCGTATTGGCTGTTCAACTGCTCAGCAATCCATTGATCTGCGTAGGCGTTGGTTTTATCACTGCCGCCCCACATTGCCCAATTCACCGTTGTCCCTTTGGCAGCGGTCACAATTTGATCCCAGGAAGCAGCCTTGGGATCAAAGCTAGACGGTTGAGAGCCAGAGTTTTGTCTGGCGCAGCTACTGGTGAGTACCGCTAAACAAGCGCTGGTAGATAGTAAGAGAAACTGCCGACGGTGTAAAAGTACGCGATTCATAAGTAATTGGGATCTAGGGTTTGCCGATATTATTTGCCAACATCATTTGTGAGCATCAGGGCTGAATTAAGCTATGGCACTTCAACCGCTTGAGGGAGGGCGCTTGCTTGGGAGAAATACCACAGGTTTTCTGGTGGCAGATATGCCCACACCGCTTGCCCAACATGAAAATCTTGAGTGGGAGTAACCCAGGCTTGCAGCGTCAAATTAGCTGCGATCGCCAAAGTTAACCGCCGCTGAGTTCCGGTAAATCGGTTAGCGATTACCGTGGCCGGGATGATATTGTTTTGCGATCGCATTTCTGTAAACACCTGAATCTGTTCAGGCCGAATGGTGGCTCGAATTGCACCTTGATGGCGGTGTTGACTGACTAGAACTAAGCCGTTGGGCAATTTCCACTGTTGTCCTTGAGCTTGAATTGCAAAGAAATTAACGCCTCCCATAAATTGAGCAACTGTTTCATCACTGGGCTGCTGATAAATCTGTTCGGGTGAATCGACCTGACGCAACCGCCCATTAAACATCAACGCAATTCGCTGAGACATGACAACCGCTTCTGCCTGGTCATGGGTCACAATCAACAGCGTTACGCCCGTTTGAGTTTGCAGTCGCAAGATCAAGTCCTGCATTTCTGCTCGCAAATTGGCATCAAGAGCCGATAGCGGTTCATCCAACAGCAGCAGTTTGGGACGAATCACGAGCGATCGCGCCAAGGCAACGCGTTGAGCCTGCCCACCGGAAAGCGCAGACGGTTTGCGATCGCCAAATCCATCTAGCTGCACCTGATGCAGCATGGCGATCGCCTTTTCCTCCCGCTCAGCCCGATTGATCCCGCGCATCTTTAGCCCAAATGCCACGTTTTCTCCAACCGTAAGATGGGGAAAGAGCAGCCCCCGCTGTAGTACCAGAGCAATATCCCGTTTTTCGGGCGGGACTCGGTTAATCAGCTTTCCATCTAGGGCAATCGTGCCGCGATCGGGCTGCAATACGCCAGCAATCATCTGGAGGATGGTAGATTTACCGCAGCCAGAAGGACCCAATAATGCCAGGATTTCGCCTGCTTGCACCTCCAGCCACAGATCTTGGACAGCAGTAGCGCCTGAAAAGTGTTTGGTTAGATTTTGCAGCACAAGCTGGCTCATGCGATTTCCTCACACATTTCCTAGCCCTGCCAAAGTTGTTTCGTTCTGGAGAGCGTTACTGGCCAACAGCAAAAACAACAAGCCTGGAACCACTGACGTGATGGCCACTGCCGCAGTCAGTCCATTGTTGCCACCTTGCAGCAGCGTAAACAGCACCATCGGCAAGGTAAAAACCCGTCCTGCACTCACAAAAAACGTCAGCAGGAACTCATTCCAGGAAATTAGAAAGGCAAATAGCGCCCCTACTACCACCCCTGGAGCAATTAACGGTAGAGTCACCTGCGAAAGCACCTGAAGGGGAGACGCGCCCAGCGATCGCGCCTGGATTTCATAGCCCATATCAAAATTGGCAAACACACTGGCTAAAACCAGCGTCATATAGGGAATCGTTGGCATCAGATGCACTAAAACCACAGCGAAAAGTGTCCCGTTTAGCCCTAGCCGAATTAGCACAAACTGCATTCCCATCAGGGTTGCCAGGGGTGAAACAATGATAGGAGTCAATAGAAATAGCTTCAGGGCAGCTTTGCCTGGAAACTCCATGAGGCCGATCGCCCGTCCTGCGGGCAGCCCAACCAGTAGCGAGAGCATCGTAGTGGTGAGGGCGATCGCCAAACTCTGCACCAATCCTTCCATCACTCTAGACGCTGGCGAGAACACCTGAATCCAGTGCTGAAAAGTCCATTGCTCAGGAATGAATTGAGGGAAAAACCATCCCTGGCTAAATGACCAAACCAACAGCGGCAACAACGGCAAAAATAGGACAACGATCACCAAAACAATTAACGTATTTTTCAACATTCCCTCCCTCTACACCCGACTCATCGACTGATAATTACGCGATACCAACCACGAATAGGCTACAACAATCAACATCGACAGCGCAGACAGAATTATGCCTAACGCGATCGCCTCTGGACGACGGGTTAGATCGCTATCTGTGAATGCCCGATAGATTAGTACAGGCAGGGTGCGTGGCCGAGTTGAGCCTAACAAAAAAGGAACTTCAAACGACGCAAAAATATAGCCAAATACAATCAAGCTAGACGAAAAAATGCCAGACTTCATCATTGGCAATGTCACATGCCAAAAACACTGCCAAGGACTCGCACCCAATGCCCGCGCCTGCATTTCATAAGCCGGATTAATTCCTCGCAGCACAGCCAAAAGAATTAACGTCATAAACGGAATTTCCTTCCAGAGAAAATGCAGCAGAACACCGATATTTGCAGTATCATTTACCAGCAATGGGAAGTCTTGATCTGACTGAATCCCACCCAACATGTATAGCCACCGCGAGATCAATCCACTAGGCGACAGCAACAGCAGCACACCCACAATTCCAACCAGGTGTGGAATCGGCAAGGTCACTTGACAGGCAAAGCTTGCCCATCGGCCTGCGGTTCTCAACAAAATCGCTAAACCAATACTAAAAACAGTCGATAATCCAGTGGCCACGATCGCAATGTAAACGCTGAGAGTCAGCGATCGCAAAAACTCTGGATTGGCTAATGCGGTTTGATAAGCCGTTAACGAAATCTGCCCTGACCCCAACAGCCCAATCGCTCCAATGCTCTGGAGGAATGCCATCACCAACCCACCGCCAAACAGCAGCCCAATGATTCCTGTAACCGGCAGCAGCAGCAAGTAGGCTCGCCAGTGGGTTAGCAGCCCGGAACCGTCGTGTCTTAATCCCCAACGCCGCTCAGCAAAAGGCATCCTAGCTCTACTCATTCTCTACACCCCAGTCCCTCAAGCCCAGTCTCTCAAGCCTAGTCCCTAACCCCCGCGACCCACACCCTAAACCTCCTCATCCAACCACGCCATCACCTCCTGCCATAGCTCTGAAAACTGCCGACGGCTCTGCTCCAATCTCGCCATCCGCTCAACCGCACTTGGACTATCTTTTGCATCTGCATACCAACGATTTGCGGTGATCCAATATCCCGCTGTCCAACAGAGCGATCGCACCGCTGGATACACACCAAATGCAGCAAAATGTCGTTCAATCCGACTGGCTAACGTGACGTCATCTAACGCATTGTAGTAGCACTGCAAAAAGAAGGCCCGATCGGCAGCGGGTAAGCGATAGTTTTGCCGCCGCCGCACCGTAACTGGAGACAGAAAATGCCCCAAATCTCCAGCAGGAGAGCCGATCTCAGCCCACTCCCAATCAATTAGATACGCTTGGCGATCGTTAATAACCCAGTTCTCATAGCTATGATCGCCATGAACCAGGCAGCGATGGGGATAGGTTTCTAATAAACGTTCGGCTGATAGTCGCGATCGCGCTTTATCTAGCACTGCATGCAGCATTTCTACAATTTCTGGTTCTGCTGTTGGCGAATCGAGGTAGGGCTGAGCGTAGTCCTTCGCTTCGTGGTAAAACACCGTTAAAGGTTGCTCAATTATCGGCACAGTTGGCAACAGACGCTCAATCTCATAGCCTGCGATCGCCGATAGACGGTGAAGCTGTGCCAGAGTTTCAGCACATTTTTGCAAATGGCTTCGACTATAATCGAGTGAATTTCCGTCTAAATAATTTGTAATTAGAAATGTGTAAGGGAAGTCTGCGGCTGGCTCTAAGCTCGCTGCCTGAAGCTGGTGTCCAATATCGGTTCGCTTCAGGTACTCTAGGATCGTGTATTCAAACTGTGTGACACGCCGAATGTCGCCTGCAAATCGCTGATTGGGCGAATTGACTGCCACCCGAACGAGAGCAGTCTGGTTTAATTGAAAGATGACATTGGCTTCTCCGTGAGCCAATAGTTCTAACGCTAGTGAGCTGTGCGTTTCCTGCGGAGTTGCTCTCAGCGCTAATCGGCTTAGATGCACTTCTAACTGCTGTTTTAGGACTCTTAAATCAAGAGACTTGGTAGACATCAGACCGCAAATTCCAGCAACAGGCTTAATTATAGACGCTTTTCTTCTGACATGAATCGATTTTCATATGAATAATGACTGTAGTAACACAAATCCTGAAGCAAGCCATCTACCAGGGCAGCAATACTCTCCCTCATTCTGTGCCCAGCGGCTCAAAGTCCTTGCCGATCTCAATCGCTTTACGATTCTCAGACTGTTGCTTGATGGCCCTAAACACGTTTGGGAACTCAATGAAGAACTGTCCCTAGAGCAGAGTTTGCTCTCTCACCACCTCAAGATTCTACGGCAGGAAGGGTTAGTTCAATCTCAGCGAGACGGTAAAGCAGTGCTCTACTGCCTTGCCCCTGGGGTTCGCATTAATTCGGGTAAAGGAATTAACCTAGAGTGCTGTGTTCTATCTTTTGACTGTTAGAAAATATCGTGATTGAAGATAAGATCAACAATCTATCACGATTGACAGCAAGCTTGAAAGTTACAGGCTGTGCCCGGTGCATTAAGAGTGATAGAAAGAGAGCTATAGAAAGAGAGTTGTAGAAAGAAAGTTATGGAAACCAATCTATTTGATCGGACGTTCCGCGACAGCGAGGGCACGATTGTGATCGCTCAGCCGCCTAATTTACCGCTCTTGGTTTGGCTAGCGGCGACTCTGCTCAACTTAGCCTTTACAAGTGGCACTATCCACACCGCTCTAGACGCGATCGCATTTGGTACTTTGTTTACCTGGGCGTGGCAAGAGCTGTTTCAGGGTGTCAATTACTTCCGGCGATCGCTTGGCTTTATTGTGTTGCTCGGCGCGATCGCCTCACGTATTCAATGGTGATCAGCAACTCAGGTTCAGTGATGACGAAACTGTCACCATTGAAAGGAGATTAGCATAAGAATGACAAAGACCAAGAGATAGAGCCAGGGTAAAGCAATAAGTCCGATGACCAAATGAGCCAACCCATAGGTATAGGCTAGCCACGAGCCGATCCCTGAGACCACAAACGCAACAGGAAGCAGCAGCGCGGCGACCAGAAGCAGCGGCTGCCAGGGAACATTGAGGTTGGCAATGCTGACGATGCTCCCTCCAGCAAACAACAGCCCAGCGGCTGTTCCTCCCAGGCAAACAAAGCTGTTAATGATTAAGATCAGGCGCATACACAAACGTCCGTTAGGGATCTCACTACTTGCAGCTCGGACTGTCAGGATTAAGCTTGCAGGCAGCTTGCAACGCTTGAGTTTCTGGCTGGCTTAATTGGCTTGTACCGCCCTGGACTTGAGTTTTAACCGTTAGAGAGGCAGCGATCGCCCCCGCAACCAGCAAACCCAGGATCGACAACGATTTGAGGATGTTCATACTTGCTAGAAAATGTACAGTTTTAGCGTACCCAGGGCAGTTAATTTCCTAGCAACCATCAAGCTGCCAGGCCAGAAGGCGATCGCCGCATCTGACCGTGAACGATGCAGGTACTCTTGGTTTTCTCAATCGCTTCGGTATCCAGCCCGGAACACTCAGTTACTACAGTGATGTTCAAGGATCTCTACTAATATTGCTAGTGCTTGTAATATTGCTAGTGCTTGGCCTCGCACTTTCCCTACCTAACGTGGATATGCGTCTTTTACTGTCGTTATCGTTGTCGTTGCTCTTAGCTTCTGCAATCAAGTTAGTGAGTTCCTGTATTTTCAGTTTTAAAGACAGTTAGTCCGTAATATCACACCTCAAAATTGTAGATGCCGAAATCAAGTTAGTTACTGGTATAGACTGGGTATAACAAGGAAATCCTTTTGATCATTTACCCATGAATTTTTCTTTACCCTTGCCCAAAACGCTGGCTGCAATCGCAGTATCGGCGCTAGTCGCTTGTAGCTCAGCAGAAACGTCTGCCAACGGTTCTAGTTCTCCTACTGCGGCCACAAACTCGGCTCCCACAGGCGATGCGATCGCCACCAGCTACGAAGACCTCACTAGGGGCGAGGCCGCCTTGATGCCTGGGCAACACTGCTACGAGGCAGTGACAGACACCCTCGACGCCGCGATCCGCCTCACCGCAGCGGCAGATGGCCAGGTAACAGGGAATAGCGTTGCCACCATTAGCGATGATGTCAACAATTACTACACGTCTTACAGTCAAAAGCTAGAAGGCACTCTCAGCGGGTCAGAACTGGCTCTAGAAGTAACAACAAAGATTGAATACGATGTCCAGACCACACAGGAAACCTGGATATTAGAGGGCGAAAGCCTCGATTACAAGGACAAAACTTTCCGGATAGTTGAGTGCGAGGCGGTGAACGATCGCTTTACAGATCTAACAGGCGCAGAGTCAGAAGATCGTCAATCGGCAACAGCCTATGCCAACACGCAACGGGTACAATTTGCTCCTGGCACCAGTAGTGCAGTGGTCAGCAATGCCGTAGTCCGGGGCGATCGCGACTTATACATGCTGAAGGCTCAGTCAGGCCAGACGATGAGGCTTTCTATCACTGCTGTGGAAGACAACGCCGCCTTCGAGCTGGTTTCTCCTGACGGGAATGTGCTGGTGCAAGAGGGCACCGAGGAAGAAGTAGTTCTGTCCGAAACAGGAGACTATCAAGTGGTTGTAGGCGGTACGCGGGGCAACGCTAGCTACGATCTGACTATTGCAGTGCGCTAACTGCTGTGCGCCAATTTCAGCTTTGAACTTGAGCAACAAAGATTGAAGCGTGAGTCACTTGTTTTGAAGCGTGGTGCATGATGCGCTTACACCAACAGCGGAGACCTGTTCAACGTGGGCTGATTGGCCAGCAAGATTTCAAAATCCGGCTGCAACCCATCGACCAAATTTGCTTGCAGCAGACTCGTGCTAGGGGTATAGCGAACTTGCCCCACTGCCGTGAAGTCAGCACCGCTACCCACAAAGGTTAAGGGGCTGCCATACAGCGCCTTCAGGTCAAGGCGATCGCCATCAGCAAAGTCCATGATCGTGTCACGATTATCCCCAACTGGAGATTCGCTCCTCAGCGCATACCGGAAGGTATCGTTGCTCGCACCTCCAGTGAGCGTATCTTGACCTAATCCTCCAATCAGGGTGTCGTTGCCGTTGCCACCCAGCAGCCCATCATTACCGTCTTTGCCGTCTAGCTTGTTGGCACCGTCATTGCCGCTGAGCCTGTTGTCCAGGGCGTTACCTGTGCCGTTGAGGGTGGCAGTGCCAGTCAATTCCAAATTTTCTACGTTAGGCGGTAGCGTGTAATCAACTGAGCTTTGCACGCGATCGCTGCCCGCATTGGCCGTTTCGACCACCACATCCCCAAGATTGTCCACGA
>CASBQX010000091.1 GCA_949127925.1 Synechococcales cyanobacterium PMM_0002 | reverse complement strand
TATAGGGGGATTCAATCTGGGATTTTAAGTTTTATGGTCAGAGGTCTACTCTGGTTGCCCTTGTTAGCGGTGTTTATCTGGCTGGCGTGGGCAGGTTGGAATGAATACAAAAAGCTAGAGGCGTACCGCGTCTGGGCAGAGCAATTTGAGCGGGCAAAGTACGACATCTACTCGGTTTTGGGGCAGCAGGGCAGCGAGCTAACGTGGGGCAAGCCAACGCGCCATGGCCCAGTGTTGGTGCAGACGTTTTCTCTATTGCAGGTGCGGTCAATCCAATTGATAGTTAACGGTCAGGCTACTGATTTGACCAGTTTGACCAGTTTGACCAGCAAGGAATCGGGCGATCGCACCATTGCATTGGCCTTTGAACTACCCAATACCACTGTGCAGATTCCCTTTACCGAGCGCGCTCTAGCGGTGCAGTGGGGTCAGTTCTTGCAAGTCTACTGGCAATCGTTAAGTCTCGAAAGCCAGCCATAGCAACTGCAATCAACGGTTTCTAATTTAACGAAACGTTGGCAAAGAAGTTGTATCTTTGGCAAAAAAAGGGAACTCAAGGATATAAAAGTAGAACGTTACAGCTCTTTTCTAACCCCACTTTGCATGATAAATCTTGCATGACAGATTTTGCGTCTATTTCGCGAGCCGATTTAACCGCCCGACGCAAACGACTGCGCTGGCAGCGACGATTGCGGGCAGCCCAGTCTGCTTGGCGGCTGATGGTGGTGATGGGGCTAGCTGGAGCAGCCATTTGGGCAATGACGCTGCCCGGTTGGGTCATTCGCAGTGCTAACCAGGTGGAAATTGAGGGCAATGAATTCTTGTCGGCAGATGCAGTGCGATCGCTGCTGCCGATTATCTATCCCAAGTCGTTGTGGGAGTTAAAATCCAGCTCCATGGCGCGTCAGCTCGAAGCCAAAGGACCCATCGCCAAGGCGGTGGTGACACGGCATTTGTTTCCGCCTAGCCTCACGGTGGCGGTACAAGAGCGGCGTCCGGTGGCGATCGCCTACCCGGCCACGGCCAACCCGTCGCAGTCGCCGTCGGCTGGTGCAACTTCCTCCGACTCTCCCGTAGGTCTGCTAGACCCAACTGGAGCCTGGATTTCTCTAGAAAACTACACCACAATCGACCCATCCATCCCACTGCCCACACTCAAAGTAATCGGGATTGATCGGCAGTATCGGACTCAATGGACCACCTTTTACCGCGACCTCGACGCCTATCAAACTCGGAGCGCTAACCCAGTCAAAATTCTCGAAATCAACTGGAGCAACCCAGCAAACCTGATTTTGATTACAGAACTAGGCACCGTGCATCTTGGCACTTACGACATCCGATTTCCCGAACAGCTACGGGCACTGACCCAAATGCGGCAGCTGTCTGAAAAAATCGATCTGGCACAGCTGGCCTACATTGATTTAACTAATCCAAAAACTCCATTGGTGCAAATGCGAGGAGAAACTAGTGAAGTCAATCCATCAACCAATCAATCAATCAATCCAGTATCCGCATCTGCTCCTGTGGATCTAGCTCCCGCTGAACCCTCCAGAGAGGAAGACTATGAGTCAGACAAGTATGGGCAAAATGACGGACAAGATGATGCCACGTCAGACCCCTCAACCAGGTTGTCAGGTTGGTGAGGCATCAAAGATTTCCTTTTTTAGCCCTTGCTGATCCGTCGTGCGTCGGAGAATTGCTGTGCTTACCAGGCATCGGAAGTTTAATTGGTTTTTTAAACCACTTCGCTTATATTTAGTTACAATTGCAGCTTACTTACTGCCCTTCTGGTATTAAGAGTGCTCAATAAGAAAAGAGTTCTTGTATGGCTCATTTCAATTTTGAGCGCATTCAATAGTAGATTGGTAGTGGTTTGAGGCAAGCTAACGCAGCCAAGTCGTCATTTCGATACATCCTATGCTCAATGAACACCGCAAATCCTTTCGGTAACTCCGGGTCAAACTCTGGGCTACATCTAAATCAAGTGCGCGATGCCAATGGCGCGATCGCAGAAGAGTCTGGGAGTAGTGAAATCATGCCAGGTAGCCTTGCCCGGATCAAAGTGATCGGTGTCGGCGGTGGTGGGTGCAATGCAGTCAATCGCATGATCGCCAGCGAAGTCGCAGGCGTTGAGTTTTGGTCAATCAACACCGATGCTCAAGCTTTGACGAATGCCACCACGCTCAATCGGCTCCAAGTTGGCCAAAAGCTCACCCGTGGCCTTGGCGCTGGCGGGAACCCAGCCATTGGTCAAAAAGCCGCCGAAGAGTCTCGCGATGAAGTGGCCAGCGCCCTAGAGCATGCTGACCTGGTGTTTATTACGGCTGGGATGGGCGGTGGCACCGGAACCGGAGCGGCACCAATTGTCGCAGAAGTGGCCAAAGAAATTGGAGCATTGACGGTCGGCGTGGTCACGCGTCCCTTCACGTTTGAAGGAAGACGGCGTACAGGTCAAGCTGAAGAAGGCATTGCCGCCCTCCAGAGCCGGGTTGACACCCTGATTATTATTCCAAACGATAAACTCCTAACTGTAATTTCAGAGCAGACCCCGGTTCAAGAAGCCTTTCGCGTAGCCGACGATATTCTGCGTCAGGGCGTCCAGGGTATTTCAGATATTATTACGATCCCTGGGCTAGTCAATGTGGACTTTGCCGATGTGCGCGCAGTAATGGCCGATGCGGGTTCGGCGCTGATGGGAATTGGGATTGGCTCAGGCAAATCTAGAGCGCGAGAAGCGGCGATGACGGCGATCTCATCCCCGTTACTAGAATCGTCCATTGATGGAGCCAGAGGGGTTGTATTCAACATTACCGGGGGCACAGACTTGACCTTGCATGAGGTCAATGCAGCCGCAGAAATTATTTACGAAGCCGTCGATCCCAACGCCAACATTATTTTTGGTGCCGTGATTGACGATCGCCTGCAAGGAGAAGTGCGCATCACTGTCATTGCCACTGGTTTTGCCCACGACCCAGTATCTGCTGCCGATGCGCGGGTGGCTCCACTGCGGCGCTCGGTAACGGCTCCGCCGCTGGGATCATCCTCTGCTCCGTCATCTAGCCCCATAGCTAAGCCGGGGCTTGATATTCCTGAGTTTCTTCAGCGTCGGCGGCCAACCCGCTAGCTCGCTGTTCGGCCAACGTTTTCCAGCCCGCTTGCCAAAGCGATCGCTGCTTTAGCTGCTGTGCGTTCATCCAAAAGCGCACATCGGGATCACACGCCGCGACCAGTTCGGCAAACACCCACTGGCCTTCATTTTTGCGGTTCACCACCTGAAAATGCCTCCAGCCCCAAGTAGACTGCTGTGCCGTCCATTTGGAGCCAACCAGATGGGGAAACTTCTGTTTTTTGGTCATTTTTAAAGCTGAGCCGTTATCATGAATGCCGATCTCAGCATGACACATCGCTCTGTTTAGAGCCAACTCGCCGGCTCCGGCTCGGTGCTTCTCGTCTTGTAACCAAGTTCTTGCAACCCCCTCAAAATGGCTCTCAAACTGCGCGTTCACGTTCCGACTCATCCCCTAATTCAGCACTGGCTCTCTGTGGCCCGCGATGAGGCAACGCCCACTGTTTTGTTTCGTAGTGCCATGACCGAACTAGGACGATGGTTGGCCTATGAAGCAACTCGTGATTGGTTAGCGACCATTGATACCGAAGTCCAGACGCCGCTGGCTACCTGTGCCGCCACCTTTATCAACCCCGATGTGCCTGTGGCCGTGGTGCCAATTTTACGGGCAGGGCTGTCGTTGCTAGATGGGGCGCAGGCACTCTTGCCGTTGGCCTCCATTTATCACATTGGCCTGGTGCGCAATGAAGAAACGCTGGAAGCAAGCTGTTATTTAAATAAACTGCCCGCTCAGTTTCCTGCCAATACGCGAGTGCTAATTCCAGAACCCATGTTGGCAACCGGAGGGACGATTACAGCGGTCATGGCGGAGCTAACGGCAAGGGGGATCGACTCCAGCTTAGTTAGAATTATTTCGGTAGTGGCTGCGCCCCAGGCGTTGCAGAAATTGGGTGGCTCATACCCAGATTTGGTGATTTACTCGGCTGCCATTGATGAGGGTCTAAATAACCAGGGATATATTGTTCCTGGCTTAGGGGATGCAGGCGATCGCACCTTTGGCACCTTCTAAGTCCTTTTGGTGCTCTCTCAGCCTGAAAGATTAGAACTTAAAGATTAAAACTTAAAGGGCGCAGGGTTATAAACTGATAGCTAAGTTCAAAATCCCAAAGGTCACACGATTTCAGTTCATTAAGTCTAGGATTTAGAACCTGGAGTTTAAAGCTGGTGAATTAGCAATGAGTCAAGACGATAACTTTTTTGGTGGTTTCTTGGTAGGAGCATTGGTTGGCGGTGTTGTCGGTGGCGTTTTGGGCACTCTGGTGGCTCCCCGCCTTTCTAGACAAGACGCCTTAGAATCAGAAAAGAAATTTTCCCGTCTAGATGGGAAAAAGGGCGACAAACGACAGCCCCCAACCGAGCAAAGCATTGAAGCTTCTCGCCGTGGGTTAGAAGACAAAATTGCTCAGTTAAATGAAGCGATCGACGATGTGCGGCTCAAACTGGGCGGCGTTAACGGTGGCGGAGCGCGGGTAGAATCTAGCGAAAGAGTCAAAGGAGATGGGTAAATCGGCCTGTATAAGTGAGACATTTCAGCTCTTCGCTGAGCCTCTATCAGCCAGCCGCTCTAGGCTAGACTAGTGATGAAAGCTATTGCGTTCCCATTCATTAACAGTTGTTACCTATGAACAGTTCCGTTGCGTTGGTGGCTCAGTCTTTAGGCTATTTTCTCCAGATCTACACCGTGCTGTTGATCGTACGGATTTTGCTGACCTGGTTTCCTAACATTGATTTTTATAGTCAGCCGTTTGCAACGTTGGGTCAGCTCACCGATCCATACCTAAATCTCTTCCGCCGTGTCATCCCGCCTCTGGGTGGGCTTGATCTATCGCCCATGCTGGCAATTTTCTTGCTCCAGTTTGTAGGACAGGCGGTTAGCAGTCTAGCGACCACGACAGCGTTTTAGCGCGGTATTTTAACGCGGCGTTTTCGACCATCCTAGCGCCGCACTTTACCCGTAAACCCAGCTGCTTTGAACTGCTCCAGCTTCAGCGGAGTGGCTTGGTTAGCCGCTACGCTAATCCGCAGTTCAAAGTCACTAATACCGGGAGGTACTGTTTCAATGGAGCCTAACCGGGTGCGGTTTTGCATGACCGAATTATTGTTGGCATCATAAATCCGTCCGAAGATATCGGCATTGAGCACTTGCTTATTGGTGGGGTTTTCGGCTTTTCCAGTAATGATGAAGCAGTCGGCGGCTAAACTGGCTCCCCCTGATGTCACCGCTCCAGCCCCCATATCAGCAGGGCAGCTTGTATAGGAGATGTCGGACAGGCGAATTTGCACCAAGGCGAAGGCGGCGGGCGCTTGCATCCAGCTCAGCACTGAAAAGCAGCAAGCCAGGGTGAGTGTGGCACAGAGGCGAAACCAGGCTGAAGGCCGGGGGATCTGAACGCGATTGAAAGTAAACATTTTTGGTAACGGCTTTGAATGAGGTGCTATCCCTCAGATTACCGCGTTAGGCAACTCAAATAAATTAGGGTGACTGGCTGATCTGCGTGAAGTGATGTAGAAATTGATAAAAATTGGGATAATGGGAATTCATCTAGGCTATGGGGGCGATCGCTCGGTTCTCTAGGTTTTGCAGCCGCGTCATAGCCCTGCACTGTCTACAAGGATTGATCAATATGACCTACGCTGAGCTAGAAGCTGCCCTCAAATCTGCGTTTGAACTGTGTGCGACGACGGGTTATGCCCTCACATTCGAGCAAAAGCAAATTTTGCTTCAGTCGATTAGTAATCTGGCTGAAAGGTTTGTAGAGCCGCCCAATGGAAATTCGCTGCCTTCGCAATCGCACACAGAATTGCGCAACCCACTGGATGAATTAACCCCGACTCAGCGGCAGGCGCTACTAGAATTTGTCCAAGAGCAGGACGAGCAAGGTCGTGCTTGGAAGGCGCAATTGCTCAATGATTGGCTAGCTGGAGCTGACTCGGGATCAGTACAGTTTTTGCGAGAATCGTATGGGCTGAAGTGGCTCGACCAGGTAGAGTCGAGCCATTTGGCGCAGTATCGAGAGACGGCTGTTAGGCTCAAGGTGGGCGATCGCATTGAAGTCTCGAATGGTCTTTGGGAATGGGTGCAAGATACAGGGCCTTGTAGCCGAGAATGGTTTGTTTGTATGGTCATTGGCCTCACTCAGGTAGACGCCAGCGATGGCATATCTGACCCCTCTCACGGGGAACCCTCTGCTTCCACAACCTGCTCGGTTCGCTTTGAAAACGGGATGGAATACGACATTCAAGGCGCATATGAATGGAATCGGCATAGCTGGCGAGAGGTGGGGAG
>CASBQX010000090.1 GCA_949127925.1 Synechococcales cyanobacterium PMM_0002 | reverse complement strand
AGCCATGCGGGTTCTCCATGGCTCGCAGTAAGGTGCGCACAATCGCTTCATGCCCCGCCTCGGGTGGGACTACATCCATTGCGCGAACCACTTCTTCCACACCATCTACCCAGAGGATACATTCGCCTTGCGGGTCGCTATCTGTATCAAACGTGGAGGCAAATTCTGGCACCAGAGGCCGGCGATCGCCTTCCCACACATTAGGAACTTGGCGCAATTGTTTGAGCCGACGGCGGGTAGAGGGAGTCAATCCAGTCATACGTTAAACCATACAAATCTTAATAAATTCTATGCAATGCCAATCAACTAGCGCACTCGTCCGGTTGAGGCGCACTCTATACTAGACCTCTGGCGTGACTTGTTCTTCAACTTTGTCCTCCAGTCTTTGCCCCGTTGAGGACGTCGATGGACAGATAGAACTGGGCTTCAGTGTCCATCTTAAACATCAAGTGATCGCTTGGTGTTCTAAGAACCGCAAATAACTCACTCATTTGATTTCGGGCGTCAATCATTTCTTAGCATCACCAGGGAACGAGTCGTGTCCGCAAAACGGTATTCATGCAGCCAGTTGATTTAGATTTGGCTTGATTTGGATCTGGCTCTCGGGAGTGACAGATTCTGTCACTCCCGAGCAACTGACAACTCTACAGAACTGCCTAAAACCAGCAATCAGTATCGCCAGCATTTAGCTTTTAGCAATAGCTTTGCTACCATGGACACATCCCAGAAAAACTTCCTATAAAGCTTTACAAAAACAAAGCTTTAAAAAAGTTTCGCCCAGACTTAGTCTGCATTTAGCTCGATTGTCTACGTTTAAGGAGATTCCTACCCCCATGACACAAACAGCTCAAGCTCAGCAACGTGGCATCCTGATGAGCGAAGCGGCATTACAGCACGTCCGCATGTTGGGGCAAAGCCAGGGTGACAAAGAATTATGCCTACGGGTTGGGGTGCGGCAAGGTGGCTGTTCGGGCATGTCTTACACCATGGACTTTGAAGACCCTAGCAATATCCAACCTGCCGATGAAGTCTTTGACTACGAAGGCTTCAAAGTCATCTGCGACCCTAAGAGCATGCTTTACCTCTACGGCATGACGCTGGACTACAGCAACGCCATGATTGGCGGCGGCTTCCAGTTTACCAACCCCAACGCCAATCAAACCTGTGGCTGCGGCACGTCCTTCTCCTAGCGCTCAGCCAGCAAACGCTTGTAAGCTGATTAAATGCTGATTAAATAAAGATGCAGACGGGTGAATGCTGATTTTCTGAGTGCGTTTGTATTCAGAGTTCATGCTCATCTGTCTGCATTTTTTGATTGTGCCCCTGCCGCTCGTTCAGGCTGATCGCCCCTGCTGCTCGACTTGGGCGAGCAATCGGCCTATCTCAACCATGCTCTAATCTCCACGGCTCCATATGACTGAACTAACTGTTGAAACGCTATTCGACCAAGGTCTAGAACGCTATCAGGCGGGTGAAGACCCTGCGGTACTGATTCCGGTATTTAAAGATGTTTGCGATCGCTCGCCCAAAAGTAGCCCTGCCTGGACCTGTTTAGCTTGGCTTTATCTGTTAGATAACAAACCGACTCAAGCCCTAAAAGCTGCCCAAAAAGCCGTCAAAATGAATCCACAAGACCCTCAAGCGCGGGTTAATTTGGCGATCGCCATGCTAGAAACCGCGCATAAGGGTGTGCGAGAGCATGTAGAAATTGCTGGACAAATTCTGTCGATTTCGGCTGAACTCCGAGAAGAAGTTGAGCGAAATTGTAAAGATGGATTAAGCCGGAAGCCGGACTGGAAGAGCCTAATGCGTATCCAGTCTTGGTTGTTCGAAAGTTAGGTAAAAGCCACTACACAACCCAACATCTTTCCAAATCTCCGAAAAGCTCTCAAATAAAAACGCCAAACTCTTGCACCATGTGAGGTTGGCGTTTTATTTGAGTTGGTACTGCCTAATTTAATTGTTTAGATACCGTAATAGTTGATCATCATTGTTAATGATGGCTTAGTAAACTCTAATGATAAGATTCCATGAAGTCGGTGATTAGTCACACTAATGATTCTTCCCCAAAACAGCTTTTAATTATCCTAAGGAATTGACAGCCATGAATCCAGAAAGTGTTGAAGTGAAGTTTGAAACCCGTAACCACCGTGGTTTCTTTGTTCAAGAAGGCCAATACAAGTTCATGGGCCTTGACGAGTCTGGCTGGGCATTAATTTGTGTTGATGACGCCACTTGTCACTATGTTGACCCCGATAGCTTGGAGCTAATCATTCAATCTGAAGGCTAATCTGAAAGAGAATTCACAAAACTTCAAACTCAAGATTGTGGAAACTACAGAATCAGAGGCTCGTCCCGTTATCTAATCGGAGACGAGCCTCCTCTGTTTATAGGTTTGTTATGGGTGTATCGACTGAGTAGCTATTGCTTAGAAACTAGAAGAAACTAGAACGGTTTCTCCATCCTCTCTAATAACTGCCGGATAAACTCAGCGTCAGTGGCGGCGGGAGCATTCAGCAAATAATTGCTTAAGTCTTGGGTTGCTTCTGTCCATCGGCCTGCCCGGTAATAAAGAATGCCGCGATCGCGCTGTTCGATTACGGCATCTGGAAACAGCAGCAGAATCCGCTCGATCGCCGCCAGCATACGACTGGCATCGTTCTGATTTAGGTAAATGCCTTTCAAGTTGGTCAACATCCGCGCCAAAAAGTGGCGGGGCGAGATTGCCGCCAAAAATTCTGGTTGCAGCGGCATGGCTCGACCGTAGATCTGCTGTAAGCGATCTTCACAGTCGGCTGGAAACAGCACCTCCCCGCCCTGAAACGGATCAACCAAGATGCCCATCTCTTCTACCGCTGGCCGAATTAAGAAGTGCCCCGGCATCCCTACACCCACCATGGGAAAATCAATCCGCCGCGCTAGTTCTAAATACACCAGCGACAGGGTAATGGGAATGCCCGTGCGGCGCTCTAGCACGTCGTTTAAATAGCTATTGCGGGGGTCGTAATACTCTGTGGTGTTGCCGCTAAAGCCCAACTCGTCGTATAGATACTGGTTGATGACTTGAATCACCCGCAGCGGATAGCGCTCAGTCGGTAGGCGATCGCCCACCTCAGCGGCCATTGTGTCTAGCCTGTGAAGGTAGGTAGCAATCTCCAGCTGCGGATATTCTTCTTGGGCTAAATGCAGCGCTGCCTTGGCTAAGTCAATCTGCTCATCGGCCTGGTGAATTTCCTGATAAAAGTGCTGCCGTGCCAGAGGAAAATCCATGAATATTGCAAAGGGAACTGCTAATTGCCATGGTAGTCGCCACCAGAGCCATATCGCAGAGCATCTAACCAACGGCTGGCGTAATAGCGCGGCGTGGGCGGCAACTTTTTGATCCAGGCCGAAAAGCTGGAGCCAATGGCGTTCAAACCCCCATAGAGCGCCAACGCTAAATAGTGCAGCAGCCACGTTAGCAATACGGGAATACCCACCTGTGGCAGCACCCGCAGCACCACACCGGGATGGTAAATTGCCGTCCTTACCATCGTTTGAAACAGGGCGGGAAACTGCACCACGTCTTGTAAAAACGGTTTGAGTACCGGGTCGCCCAACTGCTCCATTTCCTGAAACACTGCGCCGAGCAGCTGATTAATTTGATCGGGCGCAACGGTTTGGTGGATGCCGACGCTCATGGCTCTTTGAAATAGCCAGGTGACGGAGAGACTGGGCTGATAGGGTTGCAGCAGTGCCAGCGCGGGTTGGCTCAGGGCATCGGCTTGCAGCGCCTGTTCTACGCCTTGGGTGAGCCGAGCTAGGTGGCGAATCATGGCTCCAAACCCGCCAAAGCTGAGCGGCGACTGGCTGCCGCTGCTGTCTCCGATCGCCACAATCCGGCTCCAGGGCGATCGCAATGGACTTTTCTGGTAGCAGGGGAAAAACCCAAATAGCGCCCGTTGAATTTGTAATTGCTCTAGCTCTACCGCCTGATACTGGGGCAACAGCCGAAAGTATTCGTCAAACAAGTCTTCTAGGCTGAGGCGATCGCGATGGGCATCCAGGTAGGTAAACAGGTAGGTGGTGCGGCCATCGCGGGCTGGGAAGGCTTCCCAGAAATATTGGCACTGGTTTTGAATTGGGGTGAAGGAGGCGAACAGGTCGCCCGTATCGTTGTGGGGATACCCTTGAGCGCAGGTGCCGACCACCAGGCACACCGCATCGGGCGATCGCCCTCCGCGTGCCTGTTGTACAATCGGCGAAAAATGCCCCATCGCATCCATGAGCAGGCGAGTGGTAAAGCCGGCACCTGCCTGCACATTGACGCCATCGGGATGCACCACGGCGCGCTCGAACCCTGTGTGCTCGGCCAAATGCCCGCCCGCTGCCAGAAATTTGGCTTTCAGAGTTTCAAGTAAGAACACCGGGTCTACGCCCACGTTGAGCACATCTCGCACCCACAGTTCTGTGCCGCCGTCGAAGGCAATCCGCGCCGGGTTGTATTCGGAGGCGATCGCCTGCTCTAATTCATCTGCCGTTAGCAGCCCCAATTCCACTAAAACCGCCAGCTCACTGCGCGAAATATTCCATTCCTGCGATCGCCCTCGCAGCACACCTCGCTCTAGCAGCGCTACCTTCCAGCCCCGTTGCGCCAAAGCACAGCCCATGACAATACCCAGGGTGCCGCCGCAAATGACCACGTCCCAATCGACCGCCCCCAACGGTGCCGCCGATTCCTTGATCACCTCTACGGCTGGCAGCGTGCCCTCACGATAGGCGCGCCAGAGCTGATCGGCTCGCCGCAGCCCGCTCAGTGGGTCTCCAGGCAGGTCTGACAACAGGTGTGCCGTCTTCAGGGGCGCTGCGCTCACTGTCCACCATTGCGCAAATTGTCTAGCCCCTCTGTCACCCGTGCCGACTCAATGCGATCGCCCTGCTGAATTTGATCGACGATCTCCATGCCCTGCGTCACCGTGCCAAACACGGCATACTGCCCGTCTAAAAAGCCCAAATCGGCCAGGGTGATATAAAACTGGGACGAAGCCGAGTTAGGCAGGGTCGATCGCGCCATCGATAACACCCCCCGCGTATGCTTCAAAACCGGCGTTTGAGTCGCCACGTCTAACGGTGCCCCGTAGGTGGGCTGGTCTTGCCCAGCGGCCTTAATTTCTAGTGGGATATAGCGAGGTGCAGAGGTCGCTGGGTCGATAAAGCTACCTGTGCCTAACTGGCCTATGGGCACAGCCGGATCTTTGCTCTGAGGGTCACCCCCTTGCACCACAAAGGGCTGTGGCTGCCGAACAACGCGGTGAAACATCAGCCCGTCATATACCCCTCGGTTCACCAAATCCACAAAATTCCCAGCCGTAATCGGGGCATCTGTGCCGTCGATCTGGAGGGCGATCGCAGCCCCCTTTACCGTCATCTCCACCGTGGCCTCACCCTCCAGCCGAGGTAGCGCCGCATAGGGGTCATTTGCGTTGGGAGACGCAGCCGGAACCGTTGCCTCGGCAACTGGCGTCTGAGCGGGTGCCCCCGGAGTCGCCTCTCCAGATGCTGAAACCTGGCCTTGCCCTGAACATCCGGTGACAAATAACGTGCCAATTAGGCTCACCAGCACAGCCCACCGTCGAAATCCCAAACCCATATCTATTCACCTATTACCCATAACCAAAGACTAAAAGCGCCATCTAAGCCCACGCCAGCAGTTGCCTGTAGCTCACCACCAGCTGATCGCTCACTGCCAAAGCAGCCAGATACTACAGTCCTTCTAGCGGCACACCTAAAAACCGAGCTAGCTCAGCCCCTTGGTTTTCCAGCGCTGACAATGCTAGCGGCTGCCCCACACGCGTCAACGGAATATCTCCCTTGCCCTTAATTCGCAGATATAGGGCGCGACGCGGATTTAGCCCTTCTTTAATATCAACTCGCACAGACTGAATGTCTTCCAGCTTATGGCTCAACTCAATGCGGCGATTCTTTCCTGGAAACCCAGAGCGAAAAATCTGAGCCAGCCCTGTTTCTTGGTTGAACTCGTTATATCCCCCACCTACATCCCAGATAATCACTAGCCACAGGTAGGTCGCCAACAGCACTCCAGCCAACCCATAGAAGCCCATGGCCAACCCTTGAGGGACAAAAATCAGCTGCGTGGGATCGGAAAATGGCAGAAGATTAACCTGTAGATAGCTAGAGATGCCCGACAACAGAAACCCCGACGCCCCGCCCAAAATAATTGTTGCCCACCAGTAATTGCTGAGGCGGCGAGACCCCAAGACCGTTTGACGGAGCACCCGGCTATCTGTAGTCACACTCGATACAGCCATAGTTTTCATTTGCCTCTTACAAAGTACCAAACCTCACCCTAAATTATCCCTCTCAAAAAATCCTCTGGAGACGGATAATCACGACATTTTAATTTTTACCAAATTAATTGCCATGAAATTGACATGAGAAGAGGGCTAGCCCTTACAGGAAGCAGGGCTGCGGCGTTAGGGAGCACCCAGAAAATAGTTACTGAGAATTACGTATCGGATTGTAAAATTTTTCGTATGTCCTTATCATGATAGAAATCTGACCCTTCTTGGTAAAGAACCTAAATGCTCTTACGGAAGAGTATTTGGATTGTGTGCAGCGATAGATTTTTCAGCCGCTCACTCCACCAAGTTCAGTGACAATACCTGCTTTAAAACCAGCGCCTTTCCCCTTTCGGGAATCGGTGCTGTTATGAGAAGATAGGAATTTGAAGCAATTTTAAGAGGTTATGAAATGACCATAGCAATGGGGCGTGCGCAGGCCGACCGAGGGTGGTTTGACGCTCTCGACGATTGGCTCAAGCGTGACAGGTTCGTCTTTGTGGGCTGGTCAGGGATTCTACTGTTTCCCTGCGCCTACATGGCGCTAGGTGGCTGGCTGACCGGCACCACCTTTGTGACATCTTGGTACAGCCACGGGATTGCCAGTTCCTACTTAGAAGGCTGCAACTTTTTGACCGCCGCTGTGTCTACACCGCCTAACAGCCTGGGACATTCCCTGCTGTTTTTGTGGGGACCTGAAGCCCAGTGGGATTTCACCCGCTGGTGTCAGTTGGGTGGCCTGTGGGCGTTTGTGGCACTGCACGGAGCCTTTGCGCTGATTGGCTTCATGCT
>CASBQX010000089.1 GCA_949127925.1 Synechococcales cyanobacterium PMM_0002 | reverse complement strand
GTGTACACGGTAGCCCCAGGGAGAGGGACTTTGAAAGCTTTTCCGGCTCCCCTCGCCCTTTGGGAGAGGGGCTGGGGGTGAGGGCTAAAACTACAGTTCTCAACATGGACTTGGTTTAGAACGGTTGTAAGGCTTACTGTGCGATCGCATTTGGTTTGGTAGCGTATGACTAGTAGAAGACGGCGCAAGTTTAGCTACCGTAGTGCGGGCATCTTGCCCGCGCAGGCTGGTACGAACGGTAGGCAGATTTACGCCTCAGACTACCAGGTGCTTTAGATATATGCAACGCATTTTTTGAGGTTGGCGTAGACAAAATTTAGATTTTCTACATATTTCGATAAGATAGGTGACGGTGTGGATAGTGGTGAGGCAGGAGTCGGAGTGGTACAGTTTAAGCGAAAATCTGAACTTCAACAACCTAATATGGGAGAGGCGGCTACGACAGAGGCCGATGCGATAGGGACAAAACACGGTATAGCATCGGTCACAGCCACCGCTCCTCTTGGCGCTAGGGTTGCACCATCCGGTGCCAAGCGCTCATGGCCGAAACTAGGTTTGGGCATCGCGTTTACAACGACAGCCGCCCTCTCAGCCATTATGGGAGCAGGCTTGATGTTGACCATGCCCTCACCCGTTGGCGGTGCCGCTCCCAAAGATGTGCGGCAGGTGGTAGGAACTTTATTCAACCAGGGGTTCGGCTATAAAATTACTCGCCCCGTCAACATTTTGGTGCTAGGGATCGATCGGTATCTGGACGCCCCCGTGGCCGCAGACGATCGCCTCCAAAATATCTCTGCCACCACATTTTCTGGGCGTAGCGATGTGATGCTGCTGGTAGGGGTCAATCCTGCCGACAATAGCGCTCACATTCTCTCAATTCCCCGAGATACCAAAGTTAAAATTCCGGGGGCAGGCATATCTAAGGTCAACCACGCCAACGTGGAAGGCGGGGCTGCACTAGCGGCTCAAACCGTTAGCGCCAACTTTGACGGCGTGCCGATTGACCGCTACGTTCGAGTTAGCACCGATGCGTTTCGAGAACTTGTAGACTTGCTGGGCGGGGTTGAGGTGTACGTGCAGTACCCCATGCAGTATGAAGACATGACCCAGAAACTCAAGATCGATCTAGATCAAGGTTGGCAAACACTCAACGGTGATCAAGCCGAACAGTTTGCCCGGTTTCGTCACGATCGCCTTGGAGATGTAGGCCGAGTCCAACGCCAGCAAATTTTGTTGGCCGCCCTAAAAAACAGACTGGCCAGTCCTGCTGTCTTAACGAAACTGCCTCAAGTCATAGAGCTGATGCAGAAGTATGTAGACACCAACCTATCGCTTGACGAAATGCTGGCGCTGATTAACTTTGGGCTAAATGTTGATCAAGAGCAATTCCGCATGGTGATGCTGCCGGGACGGTTCAGCACCCCCAATGAATCGATCGCCAGCTACTGGATTATGAACCGGACTGAGCGCGATCGCATTATGCGCGATTTCTTCCAGATCGGCACCGCTACCACAATTGATGACCTGCCCGAATTACCCAGTAGCCTGCGGATTGCCGTTCAAAATGCCACCAGCAATCCGACTCTGGGTCGAGACGTTGTGCAGTACCTCCGCGAGCAAGGCTTTAAAAACGTTTACACCGTCCGAGACTGGTCTGATTTGCAAAGCCAGACCCAGATTATTGTGCAACGCGGTGATTTGCAGGGGGCGCAAGCCTTGGAAACAACGCTAGGGCTAGGCCAAGTCGTATCGGCTTCAACGGGCGATTTAGACTCTGACCTCACCATTCGGATTGGGGCAGATTGGCAAACCCTAGCCGAATAGCCATCGTAGGGGCACTGCGGGCAATGCCCTACTGAGATCGAGTGCAAGCACTGATTAAAATAGGATAAAATTAGTCTGGGTTTTAACGCTTTGATTTCGGAGTGACGGGTCGTGAAACAGTTAGTCCTGCGGTGCTTTAGCCTCGTTTTAATCGTCGGGTTAGCGTGCCTTTGGGTGATGCTAGGCGCAGTGCCCGCGATCGCCGCCATCGATACGGTGAACTACAACAACTCAGATTTAAAAAATTACGACTTTTCGCACGCCGATCTATCGGGTAAAGCATTTGTGGCGGCGGAGATGCGTAACATTAACTTGGAAGGGGCAGATTTAAGCAATGCCATCTTGACCAAGGCCGTACTTTTAAATGCCAACCTCAAAGGTGCCAACTTAAGTGGAGCATTAGTTGATCGCGTTTTCTTGCTAGGAGCCGATCTGACCAATGCCATCTTTGAAGATGCGACCATGACCCGCACCAGTTTTGACGAGGCAACCGTAGTCGGCACAGATTTTTCTAATGCTATCCTCGATCGCTACGAAATTGCCAAACTGTGCGATCGCGTTGAAGGCACCAACCCCACCACAGGAATTTCTACCCGCGATTCATTAGGATGCCGTTAATCTGGCCGTTAATCTAGTCAGATTAATGGCCGTTGATATAATCAGAAAACCGGACAGCTACCCCGCCGCTCCCGGTTCTTGATAGACTGATGAAGTCATTGCACGTTGGAGAAGATTTGAATGAAGCGAACCTTGCTTGAAGTGGCTCAGCTCATGCGTCGAGCTGAGGATTTACTTAACGCTTCTTCGAATCGTTACCGGATTACAGTGCAGGTTGCCAATCGGGCACAGCGTCGTCGGTTCGAAGACTTTGACAGCCTCGACGATCCTAAAATGAAGCCCGTAATTCGTGCCATTATTGAAATGTCTGATGAGCTGACTCAGCCTGAAATCATTGGTGAATAAGGGTTCAGCCCATATTTTTAGCTCAAGCAATTGGGTCAGCCCAGGCAATTGGGTCAGATTTCGACCCTAAGCGAGGAATGTATGCGATCGCCCCAACTCAACCGTCTCGCTGTCAAACGTTCTTCCACTCAGCAATTTCCCGCCCGACGCAGGTTGCTGGTTTTGGTTTTGGCGGGGCTGTTGCTGCTGCCAATGGGGCTATTGGCTCCAGGCAGCGGCGGGCGGTGGTTGGCTCCGGTTGCACCCCAACCAGCGATCGCCCAATTTGCTGACCTTCCCGGCGTGGCCGCTATGCTTTATCAACAGCTCCCCGACCTGCCCCAAGCCAACACCTACGCCAGTCGAGAAACCGGGAACGTTGACGCCAACAGCACCCTGCTAAGCCGCTTCATCCGATATCACATGACTATTAAGGGGCGATCGCCCGGTTTCCGGCTAGATTGGAAACTAACATTGGCCGATTACCTAGGGGTGAATGAGCCGATTTCTGCCAGCAACTACCCAGGGGCGATGACCTTGACCAGTAACCCTATGGGTGAGGACGTTGCTGCCATTCAACAGCTCAACCGAGCACAGCGCGAGCAGCTCGTCTCCACTCTAGTAGGGCTATTCAACCCCGCAACAAACACCCCGCCTCCAACCCC
>CASBQX010000088.1 GCA_949127925.1 Synechococcales cyanobacterium PMM_0002 | reverse complement strand
GCCCAGTGTCGCAGCCAGCGACGAGTCTCTGCCCCCGCCCGTCTGGAATCGGGAAGACGATGTGCTGCGGGCTGCCAAAAGCTTTGCCCAAATGTTTAGCGGGCAGCTAGTGACTCTAGACGATGACCTGCCAACTGGGGATGGCACAGACGCAGAAGACTCACTGGAAGAATCAACCCCAGCAGAAATCAGCCCTTTAATCGCCCCATCTACTGTTGCCGCAATCGATGGTGCCGCAATAGATATAGTCCCAGAGTTAGACGACGATGACGACGATGACGATATGCCGTTTTAACTGGCTGAAGGTGGCGCTTTGGGTGGGATGGCGGCTGGGATTGGAGCCGGGGGAGCAGGCGGTTCTGGTGCAGCGGCTTCGGCGGCTTCAGGCATTGCTGGCGCTTGAACCGGAGTTTTAGGCGTGGGGGCTTTCGGGGCAGGAGTCTTAGCCGCCTGCTGGGGAGCCTCATGCAGCTTCTGCACCCGATCTTCGGCCTCACTCATAACAGCCGCCATGTTTTCGACGATTTCACCAGGATAATTTTCTAGCACCTTGGTGGACAGCGAAATCCGTCGCTTGATCTCATCCACATCGGTAACTAGTGCCCGAATGGGCTGGCCGACTTGGAATAGCTCGTTCAACGACGCCACATAGTTTTTACTGATTTGGTTGATGTGGAGCAGGCCGGTAGCCCCGTCAAAGTCTACAAAAATACCAAAGGGCTTAATCCCCGACACTTTGCCATTGACGAGTTGCCCAATTGCCACCTGGCTGAGGCTGGCAGCTTGGGTGGCTAAGCGCTGAGACATGACTAATTTTTTAGTGGTAGAGTTTACCTCAATAAAGCTGGCCGTAAAGGCTTTGCCGATCAGCCCTTCTAGATTTTCCCGCTCTAACAGGTGCGATCGCGGAATAAACCCTCGCAGACCACGCGCATCGACCGTAACGCCGCCTTTATTGACGCCACTGACGCGCACTTGCACCGTTTCGTTATTTTCCTGCATCTCAGCAAACTTGACCCAAAGCTGCCGCAGTTCTAGCTGGCGCAGCGACAGCGTGACCTGCCCATCTGCATCTTGCTCCCGAATAATTAGAAACTGACGCTCTTCACCCAGTGGGATGATCTGCGACAAATCGGTTACGCGCCGCAGAGAGGCTTCTTCTGTCGGTAAAAATGCCGCTGACTTGCCGCCAATATCGACAAAGGCTCCATCAGATTCGTAGCTGTAGGCTTTGCCACGCACAAGCTGACCCGTTTGGAACTCGTAGTTGTGTTGCTCAAGAGCCTTGGCAAAGTCGTCGCTGGAGAAGGACAAATCAACCTCCTAAAACCGGATCAAGCATAAAGTGTTCGCTGGTCTCGCTCAATCTACATCGGCAATTGAGCTTATCCAATATAAGCGATATTGAAGGCATCTACACACTCTCTCGGCACAGTCTCCAGGAAATTCATCCCTTGATGCCGCAATGCTGCCCTTGGAACGCAAGCTGTTTCGCTGGGTCACAGCTAAACGTTGATGAGACTTTCGCAGTAGCTCCATCAACTCCTGATGCTTCAATTCAACCCTCAACCCTAAAATTCAAACGTTAATATCAGCCGATACTTGAGGCAGCCCTAGGCTGTAGTTGCGGACGCGGCTCTGGAGGTTGTAGGTAACGTTGCCCGTGTAGAGCAGCGATCGGACAAAATGCTCCAAATCAGAGCCAATACGCCGCACATTGTAGTCGTTCAGATCTTCACCCTCGCAGCCCGCGACGAGCTGATCAAATTTACGATAGACGTCTTGCAATGCCCCATCGGTCCAGTTCAGTTCGTTGTCGGGATCTACATCCAGCGTTAGCTTGTCGGCACTAGGAACCAATTCCCCGTTCAGAACCTCAGCAGAGAAGATTCGAATATGGCGGGTAGTGGACTTGTGTAGCATAGATATCATGCCCTAAAGAGGTTCTTTGTCATTGTACAAGCCGGACGGGGTAAGGATGCGGGATCAAGGATAAAGAATCATTTGGGCATCAATCAGGTTTGCTCAAGCTAAAAAAAGCGACTCTGTTAAAACAGAGCCGCTCCTATGGGGTTAACGGTTAATTGCGATCCTCGGTTCAACTAGCGAACGCTGCCTTCAAGATGAGCCGTATCAATCGGCTTCATCAAATAAAGCCGCAACAGATTGCCCGCAATGCCCGCAATGTGAGGCAGCTTTTGGAAGAACTGAAGCAGTTTGGGCGCACCAGAAGTGGCGATCGCTGCTAGTTTCGAGTTATGAACCGTGGAGTCATCCAATAGGCGGAAGAAATCGGGGTGATCCACATTCAGCACGAGCGGGAATACCCGCCCTGCTGTCTCATTGGTTTTCTGAATCACGCGGATATCGTAATCCCGTGCATCTAGACCCAGAGACTTGTAGAAGTCTGCCCGTTGAATATCGTTGAGATACATGGTGGCAAACACCGACAGCAAGAAGAACCGACTCCAAAGACGCGCCTTCCAATCGTTGAGGATATTGGGCTGAGCCTTCATGATGGCGTCAAAAAAGTCACCATGACGGTTTTCGTCTTGACACCAGTTCTCAAAAAACTTGAAGATTGGATAAATCCGATCTTCAGGATGGGCGCTGAGATGCTGATAGATCAAAATGTAGCGCCAATAGCCAATCTTCTCCGACAAATAAGTGGCGTAGAAGATGAACTTCGGTTTAAAGAACGTATAGCTACGGCTCTTGGTCAGAAAACCTAGGTCTAACGACAGATTAAAGTCAGACAGGGCTTTATTTAAAAAGCCTGCATGCCGCGCTTCATCTCGCGACATGAGCGTGAAGCACTCGGCCACTAGAGGGCTAGTGTGTTTCAGGCGGCGTCCCATCTCTTTGTAGAGCAGGAATCCAGAAAATTCTGCGGTGCAGGATCGTTCCAAAAACTCGACAAACAGTTTGCGAGTGTCGCCATTGATGGAATCCCAGGATTGATCAAAATCCTCATTCCGAATGAAGTGGTTGCGGTTGTAGTCTACCCGAAACTCTTCCAGAATTGCCCTCAGCTCATCCTCATTGACAGAGACGTCCATCCGCGCCATCTCGTCAAAATCGGTAGTGTAAAAACGGGGAGTGAGAATGGTCTCCCGCGCCGGAGCTTTCACACCCGGTCGCAGTTCTTCAAAGCCAGGTTTTTTGAGGGAATCTACCATTGCAATTAATTTTCAGTCTGTTATCGTTTCGCTGTTACCTGCCCAGTTGGTGTTGGAAAAGCCCAAACCAGCCAGACGCAATACGTTTCACATCTCTAAGTCTACCAGGATCAAGCGGCCCAGCGCTTTTGATCATGTTAAGAGTTGCAACAAGAGACCTCGGTTTGGAACCATTTATGGGCAGTTGGACAGATCCCGTTGAAGCCGATGTGCCGAGGTATTTTAGCCGTGCCTCAATAGCGCGATGATGGGTTTTGGTAGGCCAGGTAGATCGCTTCCAAAAATTGATCCGACGTTAGCCCGGTCGGGATC
This sequence comes from Synechococcales cyanobacterium PMM_0002, assembly GCA_949127925.1. Lineage (GTDB taxonomy): Bacteria > Cyanobacteriota > Cyanobacteriia > Elainellales > Elainellaceae > CASBQJ01. The sequence continues at coordinate 3,719 of CASBQX010000088.1, read as the reverse complement.
GTGTCGAGTTGGATCAGGGTTTTGAGTTGCCGAGCTAGCTGCATGCTCAGATCGCGGCGGGGCTGGATTGCCATACTGCTACGCCGCTGTAGGTAGGCGCGAACCACGGCAAAATCATCGGGGCGCAGGGCGTCAAGCTGCGTCATGTCGGCCAGTTGAGTCGCTAGCTGCTGGGCTTCGTCGGAGACGGTGAGCGCAGTTTTAGGATCAGCACTACTTTCTTGCACGACTAGGGTGCCCGCTACCATGTCGCCAATCCGTTTCTCGCGCTGGCTGAGTAAAATAAAGAATACTCCTAGAAATAAAAAGTCGTCAACGGGGCGCAGCAATGCCCGCAGTGCAGCTTGAGACACGCGAATGGGTCGGCCATCTTCGCGGATGACTCGAATTTTGGCTAGACGCTTGCCGGGGGTTTGCCCCTGCCAAAACACCTCAAAGTAGACAAAATATCCGGTAAAAATGGCAAAGTTAGCCAGTAAGAAAATCCCTAGTAGCCAATTGGGCGTGGCGCTGTAGTCTCCATTGAGTTGATTCAGGAAGTTCATCAACTGAATCGAAAACGAGATCCAGCCAATCCAAAATACGGCTAGCAGCAGCCCTAAAGCGTGATAGTCAATTAACAGCGCCAATGCCCGGTTGCCAATACCTGCCAAGGCAAACTCTAGATTTACGCTCTCGGGGGTGGGCAGGGAAACTCGGTTAAAAAAGCGCATGGTAAGTATGGTGGATTAGGTGAGCGGCTCAGGATCGCGCAGCTGTAGCCCCAACCCTTCTCGGCGGCTACGCAAATCGTAGTAAATCACGGCCTTAATGGTTTGCCAAAGCGGCATGACGATGATGCCCGTTGCTAGTCCTAAGAGATAAGTAAAGGCATAGGTCAGCGCCAAAAAGATGGACGACTCTTGAGGGTAAAATGCCGCGATCGCCCCTTGAGCCATGGTAGCCACAACCTGCACCAAGAACTGAATGGGCAAGGTGACTAAAAACGTGACCAGTAGAATGATAAAAATCCGCCATACGCTTTTTTGAGTCAGTTCCCAGCTCCGCCCAATGGTTTTAGTCGCGGTGGCCTCACGTTCAACCGATAGGGGCAGCTCTGCCACACAAAAGCGCACGCTAAACCAGGTAAAAACGACGATAAACATTAGAATAATCGCCAAAATCACCAGCCCCGCAAAAATAGCCAGCCCTGGGTTGATTACCGCCGCCGAGGCAGGGCTACGTAAAAATTCGGCTCCCCCAATCGAGGCAAACATAATCACGATCAAGATTGCCGCAATTAAGTACATCCCCAGTGCCACCCCAAAATAGAGCAGTGAGAGCAGCGCCCCCATGCCCAAAAAACTCCATTTGCGCGCACTGGTGTAGCGATAGGCGGCTTTAATCGTTTCCGGTTGATTGATCAGTTCACCAAAGGCAAGACGGGCGATCGCCGCTGAGTTTGCCATGTACTGAGCGCTGCAATAGGCCACCAGCAATAGCCATGCTGGCACAATCAGTCCCAGCAGGTTGTAATACCGCTGGGTCGTGACGTAGAACAACACGACCGGAATAATGACCAAAACCGGGATCAGTGCCCACAGGGTTCCGATTGCCGACACTTTTAGATAGGGCTTAAGATTTGAGCGATACAGTCGAAAGCCCCCATTGACCACATTGCCGACACTCAGGGGCTGAGTCAAATCAGAAGGATTAGAGTCAAACGTCATAGAGCCGCCTTGAACGCAGAGTGGGGGAACTGACGCTATCGTAAACTACGCTAGAGAGAAGTCTCCACTGAACGTCACAAAATATGAACCTTCAGCGCTGGATTGGCCGTCGAGAAGCAAGTTGGAAAACGCTGGACAGTCTGCTGCAACAGGCGGAAAAACGAGGGTTGCGATCGATGACACCCGCCCAGATCCATCAGTTGGCCAGTCTCTATCGTTCTGTGGCGGCAGATTTGGCGCGGGCGCGGACTCAGCAGGCCGGTCAGGTTTTGGTTCAAGATCTGCAACGCTTGACCAGTCGAGGCTATGCCCAAATTTACCAGGGCTTGCGGCGGCAAGAATGGCACGCACTGTGGGCGTTTTATCGCTGGGGGTTGCCGGCGGTGGTGCAGCAGTGCGCCGGATATGTGGCGCTGGCAACCGGGCTATTTGCGGCGGCAGGGTTAATCGCCTGGTGGTTTGCGTGGCGCGACCCTAGTTTTTTGGCGCTGCTGGTGCCCACTGAGCTAATTTCACAAGTGCGCGATCGCCAAGAACTATGGATGGGTTCAATTGTCGGAGTTGAGCCATTTGCCTCCAGCAGCATCATGATTAACAACCTCAAGGTGTCTTTTGCGGCGGTGGCAGGCGGAATGACGGCGGGAATAGGCACAATCTACATCATCTTGCTGAACGGGTTAATGATCGGCTCCATCGGCGCGCTAGTCGGTCAAAACAACCTCGCCTATCCGTTTTGGGCGTTTGTGTTTCCCCACGGCGCGCTGGAGTTGCCCGCTATTTTTTTGGCCGGAGCAGCAGGCTTTTTACTCGGACGCGCCATCTTATTTCCAGGTCGATTTCGTCGCGCCGATGCGCTGAAGTATTATGGCGCTCAGGCAGCTCAGCTGATGTTTGGGGTAATTCCCCTGCTGGTCATCGCCGGGTTGATTGAGGGCTTCTTCTCGCCCAACCCGGCGGTTCCTGATGCCGTGAAATATGGGACTGGAATTTTGCTCTTGACAGGCTTACTGGTTTATTTGAGTCAGCGATCGCCTCCAAATCAGCAGACCTAACCAGCAGACCTAACCTCGCAGCAGCGGTCGAATCCGGGCTTGATACGCTGCCGTGTCCAGGCCAGCGCCAGCGTTGGCTGTGGCAGGGTCAATCATTTGCCGCAAACGAGTAATCCGATCGGCTGTGGCTGGGTGGGTGCTGAGTACCGCTGGGACAGAGCGCTGGGTACCCAGTTTTTCTAGGAATGTGACGATGCCGCTGGGAGCATAGCCTGCTGTGGTGATGGTGGCTAACCCTTTGATATCCGCTTCAAACTCATCGCGCCGACTGTTGGGGCGGCTGAGCGCTAGTTCTACCCCAATATTGACGGCTTGGTTGCGGTCTAATCCCGCCGCTGTGGCCACACCTGCCGCTACGGCGCGCTCTCGCATTTGAGTCACGGCATGACGCGCCGCAATATGTCCGATTTCATGCCCCAGCACACCCGCCATCTGAGCTTCTTGATCGATGGTTTTGAGTAAGCCTGTAGTGACATAGACAAAGCCGCCCATGGTGGCAAAGGCATTGACCTGGGTGGTATCGACGACTTGAAATGTGTAGGGAATATTGGGGCGATCGCTGGCAGGAACTAGCCGTTGACCCACTTGGTTGACATACTCGTTAATGCTGCGATCGCCATACATGCGGAACTGCCGGGTAGTCAACTGCTGGTTAATTTGTTGCCCCAGCTGCACTTCTTGGTTATCAGAAATATTTGATAGCTGGATAATTTGCACGCCCCGAAACAGCAATTGGAGCCAGCGAGGTACGGTCTGAGCCTGAGAGGGCGTCGGGCTGAACAGCACCAGGCTAGCCGCCATGACCACCGAGAGCAACCCATAGAGCCAGCGACGGCGCAGCTGACCAGCCATAGAACCAAGAAAATGAGTCATAGCGCAGGTAAAAAAGCAGTGTGGAGTGAGCCTGGGCTGCTAGACGTAGGTGACATGAAGAATGTTGCCGGCGGCGAAGTCTGAG
>CASBQX010000087.1 GCA_949127925.1 Synechococcales cyanobacterium PMM_0002 | reverse complement strand
TAGCTGCGGACTCTCCAATGGATAGAGTCCAGGTCTAACCACTTGACCCAGCACCGTAACGCGTACAGGACGCTGAGCAATCAAAATCAGATCGACTTGCGGCTCGACCACAAACTGATTCAATTCCTGGCGCAGCCGCCCTCTAGCCTGCTCTAGGGTTAACCCCTCTAGCCGCAATGCTCCCACCAGCGGCACCAGCAAGTTTCCTTCTAGGTCAACGGTGCCTTGAAAGCTTAGATCGGGAAAGCGGAGGACGCTAATAAACAGAGAATCGCCTGGGCCTAGCCGATAGCGATTGAATTCGACGCTGAGCGGTGTTGGATTGCCCGATCGTCCGGGATTAGGATTGGGTTGAGGCGATCGCTGAGGGGGTTTGACAACAGGTTGAGGAGGCGCAGGCGTGGGCGTGGGTACCGGAATCGGCACCGTCGTCTGCGCCAGCGCCAGCGATGTCGTGCCCACCCCGTCATATCCCAGCAATAGACCCAGCAGCAGAGCCGCCATTCTAGGCTGAGAACTCTTAAAGAGGATAGACATAAAACATCGGCTCAAGGTAACAATCGGTTAGAGGAGGGAAGCATGGTTGCCGAAAGCGTAGACTGCACCGTTTGTCCGAGCGACTGGGCGATCGCCCGAGTCGCGTCTAACTCTCCGAGTGGCTCGATCGGGATCAACAGGCTCACCGCTACCCAAGGCATCCGTTGGCGATCGCGCCATTGGCTCACCTGATCGGCCCAAAACCAGCGGCTAGCGTTGGCGCTGCCGCCGTTAGATTGGGCATACCACTGCACAGCAGCATAGGTCTGACTGTGATCCCAATACCGCAAGAAGCGGGCTTGAACGAGGGTAGAGTGACCCGCAGGTGAGGGCGCTGAGAATTCAATCCAGCGATCGGCATCGGCCGTCCAGCCAAACTCACTGCCAATGTTAACCCAGTCTATCTGGGGTTGATCTGTATTTTCTAACTGCGGCCGCAGCATCAGCACCACGGTCATGTCTGTAGTCGGCAGCTGAGGAGTAGGCAGCTGAGGAGTCGGCATCTGAGGAGTCGGCAACTGAGGAGTCGACAGCTGAGGAGTCGGAGCCACAAATTGCTGCACTGACCAGCGATGCCCCCCAAGGCGCATTGTCTCCTGACTTAATGGCTGCCAGTCTGGCACCGTTAACCCTTGCTTTTGCAGTGCCTGCAACTGCTCTAGCTGTTTTACCTGGGGAGGATGAGTCCAGGCCCATTCACCTGTGAGGTAGTGGGGCAGTGCCTGAGTCAGGGCGATCGCCAGCACAAAAATTGCTGCCAACAGCCGCACCATTTGAACCTGCCGAGATGAAGGAGACGAAACCATAGGACTAGAAAAACGGGCAATGGGTTTAGTCAGGAATGAATGAGGTTTAAGTTCCAAGTTTTGAGTTGATTGTCTAACTCAAAACTCAAAACTCAAGATTCAGAACTTATTTACGTGAGCGGCTACGGCTAGCGGTTGCACCTGTAGCGCTGGGAATATCGCGGCCAGGATCAGTCAAATCAGGGCTAGCAGCAGCCGGACTCCAAGTGGCGATCGCCCATTCAATCCCCCGCAGCAAAAATACCAGCAGCCCTAGCGCACAGGCCGAATAGAGATCGCCGCCCCAGCCTTCATGCAGCCAATCAAACGCCTGCGATCGCCCAGTCCCGTGAAAGTAGCTCAGCAGCGTATTGCGAATAATATTTGCCGTCGTGCTCACCAGCAGCACACCGATGAAAAAGGTAGTGGTTTTAAGGCGAGAAGCCCAGGCTCCCGTCCAGTACAGCAAAATTAGCCCCATATAAAAGCTGGCAAACAGCATTTTTAGACCGGCACAATAGGGCGCAATTTCGACAATCTGCCCATTCACAAACAGGTAAATCTGCTCTACCCGCACATCCATACCAAACTGCATCAAAATCAACCCTGCCACTAACGCAATCAAGCGTTGCAGCGGCAGCGTATAGGGAGTGAGCAAATAGGGAAGTGGGGTTGGCGTGGCCAATGCCACCAGCAACAGCGGAAACCCCAGCAGCCGCACACCAAAAATTCCCTTCAACCAAAAAATAAGCCCCAGCAGCACCAGCGGCAACGATAGGTTAAGCGCATCGGGTAGCTGTACCCCATACAGCACCACCCCAGCCACCAGGCAGATCATGCCTAGTACATGGGTCTGATTGGGCAATTGCCGCCAGCGATCGCGATCGCTGGCGGCCAGGTAGGCCGCCAGCGGCAGACCAATCAACCCGTGGCTATAGTACTCGTGCTCAATGCTAATGCTTTTGGTTAGCCAGCCATCCACCCAATGCAAAAGTAAGGGCGCATACAGCACACCCAACAGACCTAACACCATGGCAGATAGCAAATTCTGACCCAACGGCAAGGGTCGGATGCTGGGAGGGAGCATGAAACTCTAACGGGTAGTTGCTGAACAAGGTTGAGGAGGCACCTTTTCAAAAAGTATCACGCAATCCTTAAAAAAGCTGTGAAGGATGTCTCACCGGGCATGAGACTTATATTAGGAGAGACTTAATTGGAGAACAAGACAGAATCAGCGCAAATTGGCCGCAAGGGGAGATTGAGGCTGGTGGCTAGAGTCGCTGCAACCCGATGCAGCTGAACATCGCTCAGACCCGGATACATAGGCAGTGAGAGCACCTGGCGGCAGAGCTGCTCGGTATGCGGGAAGTCGCCCAGCTGGTAGCCAAGATGTTGGAAGGCGGGCTGCAAGTGACAGGGCGTCGGGTAGTGAATTCCTGTTTGAATCCCCTTGGTCTCTAACTCAACTTGCAGTCTAGAGCGATCAATGGCGCAATCGTCGGTGACGCGCACTACATAGAGGTGATAGACATGCCCCGTGCCGCTGACATTTTGCATGGGGACAATCCCGACTCCGGCCAGCGGAGCCAGCAGCGTCTGATAGTGTTGAGCCACGCGCTGGCGATCGCTATTCCATTCGGGCAGGTAGGGCAGCTTCACCCCCAATACCGCAGCCTGAAGCGTATCTAATCGGCTATTAACGCCAAATTCTATATGGTGATATTTACGGGCTGCGCCGTAGTTGCGCAGCGATCGCATGGTTTCGGCAATATGCGGTTCTTGTGTCAGCACCATACCGCCATCGCCCAACGCTCCCAAATTTTTGCTGGGATAAAAGCTAAAGGCAGCGGCCAAGCCAACTGATCCCGCTCGATAGCCTTCCCGTTCGGCGAGGTGCGACTGAGCGGCATCTTCAAAAATGAGCAAATCATAGGTGCCCGCCAAGTCTAGCAGCTGACGAGGTGAGACCATTTGACCGTAGAGATGCACCGGAACAATAGCGCGGGTGTTGGCCGTGATCGCCTTCTCGGCTGCCATCAGGTCGATTAAGGCGGTGTTGGGGTCGCAGTCTACTAGAACTGGGGTCGCTCCGGTCTGCAAGACCCCAATGAGGGTAGCCACAAAGGTATTAGCTGGCACAATCACTTCATCGCCTTGACCAATGCCACAGGCGCGTAACCCGAGGGCGATCGCATCGGTGCCGCTGCCTACGCCCACCCCATAGTGACTGCCGCTGGCATGGGCAAAGGCGATCTCAAAATCGATCAATGCCCGTCCCAAAATAAAGTCTTCGGCCTGTATGACCGATTGGATCGCCCGTTCAATTTTGTGCTGAATGGGTTGGTGTTGGCATTTGAGGTCAATTAAAGGAACACCTAAACTCTCAGGGCGCATTGGAGGAATCAACATCGGAGGAGTTGTTAGCGTCTGCATGGCGATGAGGATAGGAGAACCGGAAGAGGCTGGGATCTATGTGGAGTCAGAGCCTATACCTATTTATGCGAGATCGACGGTGAAGTTGGGGGAGAGCAGGGATGAAGAGTCAATGAAAGCACAGCATCAGGGATTGAAGCAATGGGGATCAGTCCAGAGATCAAAACAGCGTACTGCTGAGCAGTACGCTGTTCTGGGGATCTAAGCTCTGGGGATCTAAGCTCTGGGGATCTAAGGATTATGGATTTAATTAAAATCGGGAATTTGATTGCTGGTAGGGGCGAACGGCCGTTCGCCCCATCGAAGAATGGCGGAGTAAGGGCGAACGGCCGTTCGCCCCTACAACAGATGTCGCATCCTCAATAGAATCCTAGGGCTGAAACCGAGTCGGTGAACATTGAATCACCAGATCATCGGTCGCTCCAGTCAGGTGTTGGGCATAGCGACGGGCAAGCGGAGGCAGGAGCGCAAACGGGTTGCTAAATCCAGAAAATACATGTAATCCTGCCGCACCAGGGACTGCGCCAATTAGAGGGAGGCGATCGCCACTGAAGGCAACAGCACACGAGCGCCAATTCCCAGGCACATCTTGCAGCGCTGGCAGGAAATGGCCGACCCCATGGCGGATAGCGGCTTCACTACTGGCTTGATCGGCCACCGCATCGGGATCAGTTAGGATTCGGCTAATTTGGCCAATCCGCATCCGTCCGTCTTGAAACTGCACCGCCCCCTCATCTAGAACGGGTGGCGTTAGCTCTTGCAGCGGCTCGTCCCATCGCGGCTGGGCAGCGGCACTACCTGCAACCGCTTCCATCGCAAACCGCTTTAGCTGCGCCAACATCACCAGGCTACGCATCCGTAACTCTAACGGCAGCGTTTCTACCAATTCTGCTTGAGTATAGTAAATCGGCACCACTAGCCCTGCCGCTTTGAGCAGATTCCGACTCCAGGCACCCGCACACACCACCACATTAGCCGCCGTCAAGGTGCCATCCGATGTGACGATGCCTTGGACGCGGTTGCCTGCCATCACCCACCCTTGGACACGGGCAATCTGGACTGTACCGCCGAGGCGAACTAACGCTTGGCGGTAGGCATCGGCAGTTTGTTCAGGGTTAACATGCCCATGGCGCACATGCAGCGCCGCACCGATCGCATCTCGACTCAACAGCGGCTCCATCTCACAGGCCGTTTCGGCTGTAATCAAAGTGGGCACTACCAAACAATCTTTGTAGGTTTGGGCGATCGCCACCCCATCTGCGTCGGGCGTAATGGCCATCAGCAAATCCAATTCCCGAAACTGGGTGTCTGCCTCCAATTCTGCCGACAGCGATCGGTGCAGGTCGATGCCGTCTTGGCACACTTGGCGCAAGAACTCAGTATTGCCCGACCAGTAAGCAATGCCGCCGTAGCTGTAGCGCGTTCCATTGG
>CASBQX010000086.1 GCA_949127925.1 Synechococcales cyanobacterium PMM_0002 | reverse complement strand
TGATACTGTTGACGTGCCGTATTCAACGCCTGCTCTGCTGTGGTCAGCGCGGTGTGAGCATTTTGCTCTTGAAAAACCTTTGCCGTCAGGCGAGCAATCTCAGCCCGCGCTGTGTTGAAGGCGATCGGACTCAGCCGCCAGTCGCGCTGCCAGGAAGCATAGCCATCCCAATAATTCAACAGGTCAAGCGGTAGGGCGTCCAGTCGCTTTTGGGCTTCTGCTACTTTTTGTGCCCCAATCTCAATGTCGGCAAAGCTGGCGGCGTTGTCGATTAGCTGGGTGGATTGCTGGGTGAGGGCGATCGCCGCTCGAAAGTCTTGATCCAAGTTGATGTAACTCGGCAGCAGCAACAGCGGCATTGTGCGGGCAATGGGACGACGAATCGGTGGGTAAGGCTGGTTTACGACCCACAGCCCCGCTGCCGGAATCCCCACCAATAGCCCCATCAAGGCCAGATTACGGACAATGCCAGATCGGCGGGGCTGTGGAGTCTGTCTTAGAGGCCGCGTCGGGAGGGATTGACTCGCCTGCTGGTCTGCCATTTCTTGCTCAAGTTGCGCCAGGGTTTTGAGCGGCGGTGCAGGGACGAGCTGTCCTGGAGAGGCCGCAGCAGGAATAGTGCTGGGAGGGGTCGAACTGGAAGCGGCGGGTCGTCGGAACAGGCGATTGAACAAAGCCATAGGAGATGACGTGAGGAGCTGAACTTAAGTATGCCCACCTTAAGTATGCCCACAGTGGCCGTATCGATCGATTCTAACGACGTCTTAGTCAGTTGAATGGGCACTTCAGACTCCAAACAACGGTGGCGCTTGGCTTGAGACCGTTGCTGAATAACGGCCTCAAGCCCATCTGCTATTGTTTTTGCTAAAGAATAATTGTCGCAATCTTTAGGTCAGTCGAGCAGATTAGTCGAGCAGATTAGGAATGAGAATTAAATAACTCCGCCGTTCTTCTATACGGGCGAACGGCCGTTCGCCCCTACCAGCAATCAAATTCCCGACCTGATTAAATCCATAATCCTTAGTCGAGCAGATTAGCAGAACCAGAGCCTCTACCTGCCCATGCCAGGAATTAGCCCGGTGCTCAGCCGTTGGAGCGCATGACTGGCTACGTCTCCATAGCTCAGCTTGCCACAGAGGATTTGAGCCATCCGCTCCGTGGCAGAGGGGCGTTTAACCCCCAGCTGATAGCCCACACCGGGCACTCGGTAAAATACTCCGGCTAGGCGCTGTGCCCACACCATCTCTTTACCCCATTCTGCTTGAATCACCTGGGTATAGGTGGCGATCGCGTCACTTGCCCCACCTAAGGCAGCATCGATCGCCTCTGCCGCCTTGACCCCCGTAAACATAGAAGGGCGAATGCCCTCAGCCGTCATTGGGTCTACCACACAGGCAGCTTCTCCAGCGAGCAGGGCATTTTGGGTGTGCAGTGTCTGGTCGCCATCCCAAAGGCACAGGGGGTGGCCATACTGCTGTGTAGAGGCCAGCTCCACCCCAAATAGCGTTGCATATTCGCTCAAGATGGCTTTGAAATTTTGCGCTTCTCCACCGCGAAAGGTGCCAATGCCGATTGAGTAGCCGTCGGCCTTGGGAAAGTTCCAAATATAGCCGTTCTTCACCATGCCAAACTCAAAATGGCACGAGTGCGGATCTTCGACGTTGGCCTTGGCTTCTACCTCTAAGGCACCGCCCAGTCTGCGCTTGCGTTCTTTGAAGCCTAGCCATTTTGCCACAGAGCCTTTAGCCCCATCGGCGGCAATCAGATAGCGGCCGATAAACGATCCGTGAGCCGTGTTCACCTGCCAGCGATCGCTCTGCCATTCAATGCCCTTGACGGCAACGCTGTCCTTGAGTTCAGCGCCTTGCCCTTGAGCTTTTTGAATCAAAAAGTGGTCAAACACATCTCGACGCACCATCCAGATTGGCTCTAGGTGGTCGAGCTTGGCGGCAACCGGGTCTTCCATCTTCCAGGTGTAGCGGATGGTATTAATTTTGAGCGAGATTGCCGGACTAAAATCAAAATCGAACCATTCTGCTACTTGAGGCGACACGCCACCGCCGCAAGGTTTGTAGCGAGGAAGTGATTCTTTTTCTAGCACCAGTACCGATCGCCCCCGCTTGGCTAAATGATAGGCAGCACTGCCACCTGCTGGGCCTGCACCGACAATAATGCAGTCGTACATAGGGATCACGTCCTCATTCCTAAGCTCAAAAATGTCTGTTTGATCTAACCCTTAGAATCTAGGTGCAGGGGTGGCCTGCTGCCTAAACTTTACTGAGAGTTTATAGCTGGGCAGGGTTTATGAACTGTTGCTGAGGCTAGGGAAAGCCATATTAGGTCGAAAGCGTGAATCGTTTCCCAGCTTCACCAGGAAACGATTCACGCCAAAAATTTATGCGTTAACCAGTTGTTTAACCAGTCTTTGATCGCTTAAATCATCCCCGATCGCCCGCTACACCACCCACTACACCGTAGTAATGTCGGTTTCTTTCTCTTTCAACAACGCATCTACTTTACTGACGTATTTATCGGTCAGTTTTTGGATAGAGTCTTGCAGATCGCGGGCTTCATCTTCAGAAACATCGCTGCTCTTTTCTTGCTTGCGAACCGCTTCAACGGCGTCGCGGCGAATATTGCGGATGGCGACTTTGCCTTCTTCGGCATATTTGGCCGCCACTTTGGCCAATTCTTTCCGGCGATCGCTGGTCAACGGTGGAATATTGAGCCGAATCGTGCTGCCGTCATTATTGGGAGTGAGGCCAATATCGGACAGAGAAATTGCCTTTTCAATAATACTCAGCGTGTTGCGATCGTAGGGCTGAATAAAAATGGTGCTGGAGTCGGGAGTGTTGACATTGGCCAACGACTTGAGCGAGGTGGGAGTGCCATAGTATTCCACCAACACCTTATCTAGAATTGCGCCATTGGCCCGCCCAGTACGAATGGTGTTGAATGACCGTTGAGTTGACTCAATGGTCTTTTGCATTTGAGCTTCGATCTCAGCTAACTTCACAAGAGCCTCCAACTAACGTTCCAATCGGTTCTCCCATCAGGGCACGACGGATATTTCCCGGCACGGCAATATTAAATACCATGATTGGGATACTGTTATCTTTGCACAGGGCGATCGCCGTTCCATCCATTACCTGTAAGTCTTTTTCTAAAACATATCCATAGGTCAGCGTTTGAAATCGACGCGCATTCGGATTTACCTTGGGATCAGCGTCATAGATGCCATCCACCTTAGTCGCTTTAAATACGATCTCGGCGTTAATTTCGGCAGCTCGCAGTGCCGCCGTGGTATCGGTCGTGAAGAACGGGTTGCCCGAACCTGCACCAAAAATCACCACCCGCCCCTTTTCCAAATGGCGAATGGCGCGACGGCGAATGTAGGGTTCTGCCACTTCCTGCATTTCGATTGCCGTTTGCACTCGGGTTTGCACCCCCTTGCGCTCTAGTGAATCTTGCAGGGTCATGGCATTCATCACCGTTGCAATCATGCCAATGTAGTCGGCTGTAGCCCGCTCCATCCCTGCCGATGCGCCTTTCATCCCTCTGAAAATATTGCCACCGCCCACCACTACGGCAATTTCCAGCCCAGTGCTGACGGTTTCTTTAATTTCTTCACAAATTGCATCGACGATATCTGGATCGATCCCGTAGGAGAGATCGCCCATGAGAGCCTCGCCGCTAAGTTTTAGCAGCACCCGCTGATATGTATTTCCCATAGGTAGTGACAATTCTCGGAACTCTAGTTGTTTCAAACCTAAGATAACAGTAGACAGGGAGGGATGCGCTACTGCCTGCCGCTGGAGGCCAGATTGGGGCTGGGTTGATTCGTGTTTAAGGCACCCCTTTAAGGCACGGCTTTAGGGCACGGTTTTAGGGCACCACAATTAATCAGAGGCGCTGCTAATTAGAGGCGGGGCTAAAGCTGACGCGATCTGCAACCTGGGCCATGTGGCGAATGGGATCATAGTCGCGATCGCTAACTGACACAAACCGCGCCATGCCGCTGGCGGCTAAAATGGCCTGCCCCTGAGGATCGCGCTCCATATGCAGCAGCACAGCCCGCAGGCGCGATCGCAGCTCGGCCGGGACTTGGGTCGAAACTAGCCACGGCGGAATTGGGCTAGGTCCCAGATGTTCAAGAACCCGCAGCTGGGCAGCTAGGTCTGGATGCCGTCGCAGCTCCAATTCCAGCACAGTGCTGTCGATCGCCGAAGCCTCTACTGCCCCCTCTAGCACCAGCCGCAGCGACATCTGATGGGCACCCGACTCGACTACGCGGCCAAAGAAATCTCCCGTTTCGCCTAGGGTTGCTAGGTGGTAGCGCGTGATGTAGCAGCCGGAGTGCGATCGCGGCTCATTGTAAGCCCACGAGGCTCCCCGCAATTGCTCAAATAGCTGGAAGCGGCTGTCGCGTCGCACTACCACATCCGAAAAGTAGACAGGACGGTCGGCATAGCGCCTCCCCTGCATCACGGGTGCCGCGAGCAGTTCGATGGCGGCCAGCGGCTGGTCGGCCTTCCACACATAGGGCAGGCCACAGATCCAGCACACCTGAATCTCACCTTGGTCAAATCGCCGCTCCCGCTCTGGCCAAGGCACGTCATCCACAAACTGAGTCGGGATCTGGAGCGTTTGCTGGATGTAGGTGGCGATCGCCCGCCCGACAAACTCCATGTTTTCGGCCATGCAAGACGAGAAAGTTAGCATTGTTGA
>CASBQX010000085.1 GCA_949127925.1 Synechococcales cyanobacterium PMM_0002 | reverse complement strand
TGAGTCCAAACCTGTACGGGTTTTTGCGGATAGTGCTGGTCGGGGGCAATGAAGTAAATACCGCGTTGGGGATTGTCGTTGCTGTAGGCGATCGCCACCTCTAGGGTCTGCCCTGCTGTGGTCGCCTGCGTTAGGTGCACCTGCAACTGTTCCCCGTCATAGTCAAACGGTTGAGCCACGTCTCCCACTTTGACCGCCGCAATGGTGAGATCGACGGCATCCAGGGTGAGGCGGTCGATGCCATGCCGCACGGGGTTGAGGCGAATCGTGCAGGTGCCTGTATAGCGCTTGTGGGGAATGTCTAGGACTAGGTCGAGGGCAATGTGCTCGACCTGTCCAGGGCGATCGGGATTGTAGTGGGGCTTGGCACCGGGTAGCTCAAACGAACGGGAGCCGTTGTTGTCATCGCGATAAAAATTTGGCATTGGTGAATAAACCCTTTGAAACTAAAAATAGTGACAATAGTTAGTGCAGATTCGGGCAGAGCGTGAGTCCGCCACATCAGCGCAGCGCGCCTAGCTGGACGGTGGGATAGATCGTCCAATGGCCGAACATATTCTTGCAAAAAACTCCGTCCTCCTAAGTATGGCAACGGTTTATGCGGATCAGCGATCGCCGTGACCATGACTTGAGATTAAGGCTTGCAATACATTAAGGATTGCAATAGGCACACTGAGCTGGGTCGGCCAATTCAATCCCATCGGGGTAGAGCCGATCTTGGGTAAAGCTGCATTTCTGACAGCGGTAAACGGTGGCCAAGGTGAGGTCGGTGGGGGTGTAGCATAGCCCGCAGGGCAATCCTGGCTTGCGATCGCTCACATCAAAACCGGGAGCGTCACACTGGGGGCAATGGCTGCGCAGCTTACGGATTAGATCTTGGGTAGCACGGGCGATCGCCTGCATCCGAGTCGGATTGAGCATGGCGCGCATATCTGTTTCCAAATAGACGCTGCCTTGGCGCTGCAACCAGGGTGTAACGGCCTCCCGCAGCTCAGATTCTGTCACAATCCCCTTGACGATCGCCGCTGGCTCAGGCGAGTCAGCGGTGGGCATTGCCACTAGAGCATGGCTTGGGAAGCCAATCTGTTGGGCAAACGCCAGTGCCGCCGCTAGGCTGTTTACCACCTGCTGGCGGTAATTGGTGTCGGTCGAAAAATCGTAGCCGACGATTTCTAGGTCATGAGTCGCGTCCAGCAATATCACCAATTCCCGATTGCAGGGCAGATAGGGAATGGCTGGATGGGGGCCAAAGCTGCCCTCGCTGGCCAGCCCTAGGGTCTCTCCCACTAGCTGCATGGCTGCCTCAGCCTTGAACCGAGCTGCCGTCAACTGATCCCCGGTGCGCTTGATCTCTCGGGTAAAAGTCCCAAACGCGTCGGTGTTGAAATCGGCAGGGACGATGGTTTTGAGGTTGAGTTCGGCCTGGAGTAAAGGGGCGATCGCCGCTTCTTTTCCATGCATCGTTGCTAATACTGCCACCCGATGGGCAAAAAGATCCACAGCTATCTTCACCTCCTAAAAAATAAAAACCTAAAAAAATAAAAAGAGGTAAAAGCAAAATCAGCTTCTACCTCTTTTTTTGCAACCTAGTTCACAAAGTGCAGCACCGTTGCCTTGATCGTCGAATTGACTGTCAAATTAACTGTCGCATTAGCCAATGCGGATGGCGAGACTCGAACTCGCAAGGCAAAGCCACACGCCCCTCAAGCGTGCGCGTCTACCAATTCCGCCACATCCGCACAAAAATAGAGTCTCAGAGAGGGTGGATGAAACTGACTGACTCCAGTATTTAAGAATACTCCAAAAAATCCCGATCTACCAGCTTTACGCCGAAGATCATGACGGCTCAAGGCCAGTGAACTTTCAAACGTTGCAAAAAATCATCAAACTTTTTAAGCCGAGGGCAATGCCCCTAGAGTTGAGCCATTATGCTAAGGCAGCTTGAATATAAGACCTAATATTTTTTGTGAAAGAACACCCTTCAAATCCCTTCCCTACACAATTTTCTTTCCCGGCTTCGTCGCCCTCTCCTCTATCGAACCTTGAACTGCGGCTGCGCCACCTGTTGCCAGCCAGTCTATATGCATCGGTTTGGGTCGATCCCTCACCCGAGCATCTGATGCAGGTGTTCCAGCATCTACGCACGATGCAGCAGATTCTGCATGACTACACTCCCCATCAGCTTTCCGACGACCCACCGCGTCCTGGTCAAATTCGCTATTCCTGGCAAGAAGGAACGCTGTTGTTCACCGACTTAGCCGGATTTACACCGTTGATGGAGGTCAATGCCGCCTCTGGGCAGCAGGGCGCGGTGGAGCTGTTGCAGCTGCTGAACCGCTATTTTTCGGCCATGATTGAGATTATCAGTAAGTCGGGGGGAGACTTGCTGGAGTTTACTGGGGATGCAATTTTGGTGCAGTTTTTGGCCAGTAAGCAGGGTGGCGATCCGGCTCAAGCGGTGCGGGCAGGGCTAAGGATGCAGCGAGCGATGGCGCATTTTCGCGATATTGACACGCCACAGGGTCACTTTTCTTTAGAGATGCGGGTAGGCATTCACTCTGGGCGGTTTCTGGCTGCCGATATTGGCACGCCAGAGCGGATGGTGCATGTGCTGCTAGGGCAAACTGTGCAGCAGGCTAAACGGGCGGAGGGTCGGGGCACGGTGGGGCGGGTGTGTGTCACGCGGGCAGCGGGCGATCGCCTGCCCGCTCAGTTGCAGCTAGAGCCGATTGATCCCCGCGATCAAGATGCCCATCATCAATTAGTTGTGGACGATTTGGAGATCGAAGAACTGGGGGAGTACGATATCACGCTGCCCCGTCGCCGCTCGGCCATGTCAGTTTTGTTTGACCGCAGCATAGAAGGATTGGTAGATGAAATTGGCGGGGCTGTGACGCGAATTGAACCACTGGCGTGTTTTATGCCCGCTCCAATTTTGAATCTGCTGGTCGAAAGTGCCGCTCAGCGACAGCTTGTCCCTGATTTTCCTGTCCCTACTATCGTGTTTATCAACCTGCTGGGGTTGCCCGAATCGGTGGATCTGGCGACCGCTAGTGAAGTTGAAGGGGTGGTGGCTCGCTTTTCTCAAACCTTTGCGCTAATTCATGCTGCTGTGCGATCGCAGGGTGGCATTTTACAAAAGGTAACATACCACTCCCTCGGCTCAGATATGCTGCTGTATTTTGGCGCATTGGGCAGCCATCCCACCGATCGGGTGCGCGCTGCCGAAACGGCTCTGGCGGTGCGTCAGATTGTGGCACAGGTGCCTGCCCCAACGGTGGACGGACAGCTGATCGACGTCAGTTGCCGGATTGGAATAGCTCAAGGGGCAGTCTTTGCTGGCGAAATTGGCGAGCCGCGCGGTCGGCGGGAGTTCAATCTGTTGGGCGATCCCGTCAATACGGCGGCGCGGCTGATGAGTCGGGCAGCTCCCAACCAAATTTTGCTATCTGAGGACGTGCAGCAGGCGATCGCCCCTCACTTTCACTGTCAGGCCATTGGGAACCTGACCCTGAAGGGGAAAGCGGCTGCGATGGCCGTATTTGAATTGGTTGGAGC
>CASBQX010000084.1 GCA_949127925.1 Synechococcales cyanobacterium PMM_0002 | reverse complement strand
TGCGTCGTTACAGGAATTTATATCGGTTGTCCGAGCAGCATTGACTCCCAGCTAGCCGCCACGACTACCCTCTAACACCAGTTTTCTGCTCCTACCTGTCTTCACTTTTTACTGTGATGAAAATTCGACTTACAGCGTCCCAATCGGTTGAATTACTTGTGCCCAAGCAGCCGATTCCGATTGAACATTATTTGCGGCAACCCTATCGATTGATCAACGCCTTAATTGATCCTAGTCGGGTAGACGCCTTGAGCGGGGATACCTTTCGCCTCAAGATGCGCCCTTTGAATTTTTTGACCCTCAGTATTCAACCTACTGTCGATATGCAGATCTGGGCAGACACAGATGGCACCATTCATCTGCGATCGCTGGAGTGCGAAATTCGTGGAATTGACTACATTAACGAACGTTTCGACCTCAACCTGCTAGGTAAACTAGCGCCAACCCAAACTAAAAAAGGAACTTGCCTATTGGGTCGAGCCGATTTGCAAGTAGAAGTCGGCTTACCACCCGCCTTTTGGCTGACCCCTAGACCTTTATTAGAGGCAGCAGGCAATGGCGTGCTGCGCAGTGTGCTCCTCACGATTAAGCAACGATTAATGCACCAGCTGCTATCTGATTATTGTCACTGGGCAACCATGCAAATCAGTGAAGCAGCTGAGGCGACAGAGGCGGGGCGATCGCCTCTGTCCTTGGTCACAGAATAGACCTAGCCTCGTCAATCGGTGATTGACGAGGCTAGGAACCGACCAGGAACCAATTAGGTTTTTTTGTTCAACCAGGCTCTACTGGTCTAGGCGGCAGGGAGCAAAGCTACATCGGTGCTGACGAGTTGTGCCTAACTGCTGTAGCCCTAGGCGATGCTTAGCGGTACCATAGCCTTTGTTCGTGGCCAAATCATAGCCTGGATAGCGCTGGGATAGGCGCACGATCAATCGATCTCGCCAAACCTTGGCAATAATACTGGCCGCTGCGATCGCCAGAGAGCGCTGATCACCTTTGACCAAGGTTTGCTGGGGCAGAAGCAATTGGGGAATCCGCTGGTTGCCATCAATCAAACATAAATCTGGCTGGGGGTGGAGTTGGGCGATCGCCCGACGCATCGCCAATAAAGACGCTTGCAAAATATTAAGGCGATCGATTTCTTGTACCGTGGCCATACCCACTCGATAGTCGGTGGCGATCGCCCGAATGTAAACAGCTAAATGCTCCCGCCGCAGGGCTGAAAGCTGCTTACTGTCAGTCACACCTGCCGCCGCCAATTCAGCTAAAGCTGTATCCGGTAGGATAACAGCCGCCGCCACAACGGGGCCAAATAAAGCCCCCCGACCCACCTCATCCACCCCTGCAATGAGACCCTCAAGCTGGAGTGAAGCCATTTGCAAATCCAACTGAGACCCTTTCACTCGTTTCTACAAATTGGATCCAGTCATAGCGGTATCTGCTAGGTTCAAGCCAGAGTGCGCTGCCCATCAAACACTCTGGTTTCCATGTAGTTAAGCACCACAATCCCGTTAGCCTTCCGAGTCGCCTCCATTTGTACTCACCGATGAACGGCGACGGCGACGGCGACGGTTTGCCGCATCACCGTCCTCGGCCTCGGCAGCAGAGCTGTTGTCGTCAGCAGCACCGTTGTTCATGGCCATATCGGAGGCATCATCCCGCTTCGGCTCGGGTCGGGAGGGCAATCCTACAGGAATAGGTGCCGCAACCGATACAGAAGGAATAGGTGCCGCAACCGATGCAGATATAACAGGCGTCTCAGCCATCTCGATCCGTAGATCTGGCTTTGAAGCGACATCAGAGTGACCTTTACTTCCGGCCAGCAAAGCCGACACATCAAGGGTGGCGCGCTGCCCTGGCAATGTCACTGCAATGATAGTAGATTTTGGATCTTTCACCGTTTCCTGCGTAAGCACCAACGGTGAAACCCCCATCACAGCATAGACTTCTTGCTCTTCTAGAGTCATTTCCACAGCAATTACTTGGGGCGGTTCTGCCGCAGGTTTCTCTCGCCGGGTCGCCGTGCGCCCGCTCCGTTCTACTCGTTCTGCTCGTTCTACTCGTTCTACTCGTTCTACTCGTTCTACTCGTTCTACTCGTTCTACTCGTTCTACTCGTTCTACTCGTTCTACTTTCTCAGGACGAGGTTCTCGAATCGCTGGCACTACAACCGGAGCTGGAATAATTAGCTCATCCAGTGGAGACCCGTCATCGACCTCTGCATCCGCATCTGGCAATCGAGAGCCATTGGCTCTGACAATCGGTTCTCCGGGCCTGCCGCCGCGACTGCGACGACGGCGACGATTATCTGTTCGACCTCGATCTTGGTAACTTGGATGATTAGTTAGATCTAACTCTTGAGCATCTGAGTCTGGGGCAGCATCTGAGTCCTCATCGCTGCCACCTTCCCAAATCGGCTCGCGCACAGGTGCAACTCGCGGTTCATAGCTGGGAATAACTCGGGTAGATTCAAGTGACTGGGCAACCGCGTCTGCTTCACCCGGCAAATGCACCAAATGGCCTAAGCCCCCACAGGTTGTACAAGGCCGTCCAAACAGCTCGTATAGGTTTTGCCCTTGGCGCTTGCGGGTCAGTTCTACTAAGCCTAATTCGGTGAGCTGAGCGATTTGAGGTCTAGCTTTATCAGCCCGAATGGCTTTATTAAATTGCTCCAGTACCTGCAACTTATCGCGGTGGGAATCCATGTCAATGAAGTCCACCACAATCACCCCAGCAATGTTGCGTAGGCGCAGCTGGCGGGCAATTTCAGTTGCCGCTTCACAGTTAGTCCACAAAACCGTTTCGCGGGCGGTGGCCGAGCGTGTGAAAGACCCAGAGTTGACGTCAATTACCGTTAGGGCTTCCGTCCGTTCGATGACGATATAGCCACCCGACGGCAAATCCACCCGAGGCTTTAGGGCTTCTCGAATAGCGGCGTTAACTCGGAAATATTCCAAAATGGGAATACGTTCGCGATGCTGGTCAATCAATACCCCTGGTGGAGTTTTACCACCGCTCCAGTTCATCAGATGCTGCTTCACCCGCTTGGAACCCGTACTAGAATCAACCACAATCCGATTCACATCGGCACTATAAACGTCTCTCAGGACTTTTTGGATAAAGTCATCATCCCGGTTAAGCAGGTTAGGTGGACGTGTGGTTGAGGCTTCCTGCTGGACATTTTCCCACTGCTTTTGCAGATTTTCCAGATCTTCAATAATCGCTTCTTCGGGCACATTCTCGGCTTCAGTGCGCACTAAAAGCCCCATGCCAGCTGGCTTAACTAGAATCGCTAGTGCTCTTAGCCGATTGCGTTCATTTTCACTGCGAATGCGGCGAGATAGGTTGACCCCACGGCCAGAGGGCATCAGGACGAGGTAACGACCAGGTAAGCTAACATTTCCGGTCAGCCGTGGCCCTTTATTGCCCGTTGGCTCCTTCATGATCTGCACTAGCACCTTTTGCTGTGGCACTAGTAGCTCAGTAATTGACCCAGCCGAGCGCTTCAGCTTCAACGGCCCCAAATCGGTCACATGGATAAAGCCATTGCGTTCGCTATCGCCAATATTGACAAAGGCGGCATCAATTCCAGGCAATACGTTTTCAACAATACCGAGATAAATATCTCCAACTTGATGACTGCCCGTTGCAACAATCAACTCTTGAATCTGATCTCCTGAAAAAACAGCAGCAATCCGATGCTGTTCAGCGACAATTATTTGCGTTGGCATTCAATTTCCTCGAAAGGGAGCAGCCCAGGGAGCACGGATGGACGCGGTGCTGCCCCAGGGATGTGAATTGTTATTTGAAATACAAAGCTCTGGCATGATGCTAAGGTGAAGAAAAATCTCCTACCTAAAATACTTCAATGCCCTACAACTCATGGGTTGCAGAACATTGCCGATGATTCGCGGAGCAGACAGGAAGTTGCGTATTCTGGTATACGTTTAGAGCGTGGGAACAAAATTCTCACATCCCAAACGGATGATCCACTGAGCAATTCCTGCTCAATAGTCAAATTCAGGCATTACCTTTCCACAGAGACCAGGTAACCAATTTGACTAATTTCAGTCTCAAAAACCTGCGGAGACGAACATCACCCACGTCCTGCTGCCGATTGATCTGCTGGCAACCGCAAGGGCGTTGAATTCGCATCAGCGTCTTTTGAGTGAATTATAGCGCGCAAACGTCGCAACACTGCGGAAAGTGCATGATTTGTGAAAAATTTGAATTTACGTAGAAGTGATGATGCATGGGAGTCTCATGTCTCCGTGCATCACCTAGGAAGAAAGGTGGGGTTTATAGCGTGAACTCTAGCCGCTGGCGATGGCTGTGGAGGAGCTGAAGTTGCTGGTGAGAAACCTGTTCTAGCATATAGATTAGATGTTCTGGCCGCAGCAGGGTGCCATCATTGCGGCAGCTGCCAACATACCGTAAAGCGATGCTAATATCTGGCGTTGGCGGCTGGACAAAGGGAGTAGGAACGGCATTGGCATCGATCAGCTCTAATTCAAAGAGGCGATCGCGCAAATTGATTTGCTGGTGCTTGCCGGATTTGGTGGTTTGCTCATACAGCAGCTCTGAGGATTGCAGGACAGATTCAATCCAGCGCTGTGGCGGCTGGTTTAGTTCCACAGCCGTGGTTTCGGCCTCTGCCACTAGCCCCACCAAGAGGTAGTACTCAGCCCGTTCTAATAGCTGGGTTGCGGCAGGAGTATGGGGGGCGATCGCCTCCACCCGAAACAGGGGAATATGCGTCGGCAGTTGAGCAGCCAGTCGGGACAAGAACTCATCCGGTGGCATCACGGTGGTCAAATCAAAATCGACGACCTCGCCAGAACTAGTAGCTCCCAACGGCAGCGCACTAGCCGGAACAATTCGGGGATTGGGATGAAAGCCGCCCGTATAGGAAACAGGTAGAGCCGCCCGCCGTACCGCCCGATCAAACAGCCGCACCAGATCTAAGTGGCTAATTAAAGCCATATCGTAGAGTTTGCCAAACCAGACCCGTAACCGCTGCGATCGCGCTGTGTTAGGCACAAAGTGATGTTCAAACTTGGGAACAGGCAGCGGTGGCACAACCACATTATGACCAAAGTCGGCTCCGCATACCCCGCAATGCGAACAGCCATCAAACGAGCAATCTGGCACGGTCGCCGCCGCCAGTGCCCGCATTAAATCCTCTTGAAGCCAAGTTTTATCGACTCCAGAATCAATATGATCCCACGGTAGAGGAGCACTATAGGCAACCGCTTCCGCCTTCATCCCACCGCCTTCATCTTGACCAAATAGGTTCCACTCGCCCGACTCAACTTGACGGTATTTCCAGGTCAAGTCAGATTCGGCGATCGCCTGTGTCCAGGCTGCAAACGCTCGCTCTTGGTTTTCCCACCAAGAATCTTCGCGGGCTCCTAGCTCCCAAGCCCGATGGATCACAGCACAGAGACGGCGATCGCCCCGTCCGACAAAGTCTTCCATCGCCGAAATGTGGACATCCGTGAAGTTAGCCTTTAAACCTCTAATCGTCCGAAATTCTTGCCGGAGCAAGGCTTGCTTGCGCTCAAACTCAGTGGTAGAAACCGAGTGCCACTGAAACGGCGTATGGGGTTTGGGCGTAAAGTTAGAAATCGTGACATTAAAATTAATGGGTCTACGGCCTTTGGCGCAGCACATTTGCTGGAGCCAGCGGATTGTTTCGGCAATCCCCAAAACATCGGCATCGGTTTCTCCCGGCAAACCGATCATAAAGTAGAGTTTCACCTTATCCCAACCCTGCTCGTAGGCGGTTTGCACCCCTCGCAGCAATTCTTCGTTGGTTAACCCCTTATTGATGATGTCTCGCAGACGCTGAGTCCCTGCCTCTGGAGCAAAGGTTAGCCCACCCTTGCGGGTGCCACCAATGATGTTGGCAATGTTTTCATCAAAGCGATCAACTCGCTGACTTGGTAAGCTCAGGGAAATATTTTCATCTTTGAGGCGATTTTTGATTTCTAGCCCCACCGCCGGCAGAGCCAAGTAATCAGAACAGCTGAGAGAAAGCAAAGAGAACTCGTTATAACCCGTTTCCCGCATCCCTCGCTCAATGGTATCAATCACCTGCTCCGGCTCAACATCGCGCGCTGGCCGAGTCAACATCCCCGGCTGACAAAAGCGACAGCCTCGGGTGCAGCCTCGACGAATTTCGATCACCAGGCGATCGTGGACAGTTTCGACAAAGGGCACCAACCCAATCGAATAGGCAGGCATAGGAGGCGCTACTCGCCGCAGCACTCGTTCCGGCACGCCATCCCGGTTAGGATGCACCGCTCCTCCAGCACCGGGCGCATAAAATTGAGGAACGTAAACGCCAGGAACCTGAGCTAAATCTAGCAATAGCTCTTCCCGGCTTAGCCCTGCCGCTTTGCCTTCCTCCAAAACCAAACCAATTTCAGGCAGCAGCTCCTCGCCGTCACCGAGGGCAATGAAGTCAAAGAAATCGGCATAGGGTTCAGGGTTAGACGTCGCCGTTTGCCCGCCCGCAAAGATTAGCGGGTAGCTTCCCTGCTCCACATTCCACGCACCAGGGGCATTGCGCTCTTGCCAGGTGAAGGGAATTCCCGCTAAGTGCAGCATTTCCAAAATATTAGTCGCACCTAGTTCGTAGCTGAGACTAAAGCCCAGAATATCGAATTCGGTTACAGCTCGCCGAGACTCTACCCCAAATAGAGGCGTGCGGGTAGCCTGCAATTTTGCCGCCAAGTCGGGCGCGGGCAGGTAGGCGCGATCGCACAACTGCCGAGGCTGAGTATTGAGAATGCTATAAAGAATAATGTGCCCCAGGTTTGAGGCTCCCACCTCATAGATCTCTGGATAGGTCAGCACCCACCGAATCTGAGCCTCATGCCAAGGCTTGTGGACGGCTCCTAGCTCATTGCCCAAATAGCGCGCAGGGCGAAGAATGTCTGACGTCAGCAACTGTTCAACCGCAATACTCACTACTTGTCCTCACTTCAGCACGTTTCTTAAGATCTCTAATACTAAATCTCTCCAGCTGTTTAAGGAGCGCCAACCTAGAAACTTACAGATTTTCTAGTCAAATCCTATTTGACTTCTACTTGCCAGAACTGGTCTTGCCGCTTCTGAGTCACAAAACCTGAGCTTTATTAACTGTTCAGCCTTCACAATGCTAAATTTTCTCAAGATCTCTAAATTTCTCAAGACCTCTAGATTATAGATATCAGTTTTCTCCCAAGCAAAAAGCGGACTGCAAACTAAATTCTACTGTCCGCTTTTTCTGAGCCTGTATCCTGGCTTAGTCAGGATTGAAGCTCTTGCAAAATTGCCCCACTAAATCTAGCGACCGTTTACCCTGCACAGAGAATCAGGGTGCATCTCTGCCTAGAATTTACAATCACTCCATCCCCAATGGAGCTATGCTATCTAAGTGGATTTAAGCAGTCCACACAACAGCGGCATCTCCCTCAAGTTTAAGCTCAGCGTGCTGAGCTAGAAACATCGGAGGAAACTCAAACAGAATCTAAGCGATCGCAGCCTCATAAGCAGAGCGATTTTCGAAGATTTTGAACGCTCGGTCTAGCTGAGTCACTTCAAAAATAATGCGGATCGAAGCAGGAACGCAGCAAATTCCAAAATCTTTATCCATTTGCTGAGAGAGAGTCAGCGCTGATACCAATGACATCAATCCGGCGCTGTCTAATGAATCGACCAGACCGAGATCCACCAGAATAGAGGTGTGCTGATCAGACGATACTGTCTCCAAAAGCTGCTGCTGGAACTCCGTCGCATTGGATGCATTGATGTGCCCGGTCGGCTGAACAGTGGTCATGGAAGGATGTACTAGAAGGTTCTGCATTTTTACTATCCTGCTTCGCTGGTTACGCTATGGTGAACAATCTTACGTCGGAAATTAAAATAATTAAAATTTGAGATGTAGAGAATATAGCCTCCCAACTCTGTAAAAACTAGCAAATCTAAGTCATTTTGCGGAAACTTTAAGCGTCGAGCGGCCTTTTATAAAGTTTTGAACAAGTATTTAGATCGAACAGTACGGAAATATACAGTTCTGATCTGGAATTTTTTTGCACTGGGAAAATGAAGTGATTTAAATCACGCTCTAGTCGGGCTGAAGATCACGTCTCTGTCGGGGCTAGGATCACGCCGCAGTTTTGAGATTCGACAGAGAATCAGGATGTCAGCGTTCCCCTGATTTTGCGATGGTAATAGTATGAAAACTACCCACGTTATTCGTAAACTCGTATCAAAGGCTCTTCACATTAAGCAACTCACACCAGATATTGAAAATGAGATTAACTTCGAACTAACTCGCCTAGGTCATATCTCGGATGCAGATTATGAGGCA
>CASBQX010000083.1 GCA_949127925.1 Synechococcales cyanobacterium PMM_0002 | reverse complement strand
GGGAGGCCGGGATTTGGTGCAGGATGGCGGAGTCGGTGTTTGAGTCAGCGGGAGAGGTGTCTTCGGTTCGGTTCACCCTCTCCCGCTGCTGGGAGAGGGGGCTAGGGGGTGAGGGGATAGTGACGGTTAAGCTGGCGATTTGCTGGTCTTGCTCTAGTTCTTGTTGCAGGGCGGCGATCGCGGTCAGTCGATGGAAACGAACGGTGTCGCCCGGTTTGAGCTGGCCAATTTTCCACAGCTCCGATTGGACAATGGTGGCAGGGCAAACAAAGCCGCCTAAACTGGGACCATCGTAGGCCAAAATAATTGGCATGTCGCCGGTGAAGTCGATCGTGCCGATCGCATAGGCGTTGTCGTGAATGTTAGACGGATGTAACCCCGCTTCACCACCGTCCGATCGCGCCCATTGCGGCTTGGGACCAATCAGGCGAATGCCTGTGCGGGCAGAGTTGTGGTGAATTGTCCAGCGGGTCGCAAACAGGGTAGCGATATCATCTGTGGTGAAGAAATCGGGTGCTCCGTGGGGACCATAGAGTACGCCAATTTCCCATTCATTAGTGTATGTAGGGATCAGTTCGTTGGGGCATGTACAATGGCTTGTTTGATCTAGTTCTGTATTCTGTTCTGCATTCTGTTCTGCTGGCCGATATAGCCGCAATACATCGCCAGATCGCAGCGTGCGTCCGGCATGTCCACCAAATTGACCAAGGGTGAAGGTAGACTTGCTGCCCAAGTAATCGGGCACATCAAATCCATTTTGAATCGCCAGATAGGTACGGTAGCCGTGGCCTTGAATCGTTTTGAGCTTCAGCGTGCTGCCAGCGCTAACGGGTACCGCGCTCCAATAGGGCAGGGGGTGACCATCCAGAGTGACGCGCATTGCCGCACCCGTCAAACAAATTACCGTATCGCAGTTAAACCGCAGCGTCGGACCCATCACGGTACATTCCAACCCCGATGCCGCTGCGGGATTGGCCAAAATTCGGTTGGCCAGCCGAAACGCTAGATGATCCATCGGTCCCGATGGCGGCACGCCGATATCCCAGTAGCCCACTCGACCGGGATAATCCTGAATGGTGGTGTAGGTACCAGCATCTAATACGTCGATGGTGCGGGGCTGATAGGCAAATGAATTGAGCCAGCGTGTGCTCAATTTTCCCTGCACAAACTCGGGGCTGGTAATCACCTGGCGCAGGTAGTCTAGATTGGTTTCAATGCCAGCGATTTCAGACTGGACTAGTGCTGCATGTAGGTGCGCGATCGCCTCTTCCCTATCTTGTTCATGCACTATCAGCTTCGCCAGCAGCGGATCGTAAAACGGGGTGACGGTGGTTCCGGCTTCAATCCAGCGATCGCAGCGAATGCCTACCGGAAACTGCACCGCGCTCAGCAACCCAGCACTGGGCTGAAAGTTTTTATGGGCATCTTCGGCATAAATCCGCACCTGAATGGCATGGCCGTGGGGCTGGTGCTGGTAGTGATCGAGGAATGTGCGATCGCCTGCGGCCAAGCGCACCATCCATTCCACTAGGTCAATCTGGTTAACCAATTCGGTCACGCCATGCTCCACCTGCAAGCGTGTGTTCACTTCCAAAAAGTAAAACTGCTGTGTCTCTACATCAAACACATACTCAACGGTACCTGCCGATTGATAGTGCGCCGCTTGCCCTAGCCGTACGGCGGCCTCTGATAGTTGCCGACGGAGGGCGTCTGTAATCCCCGGAGCGGGCGTTTCTTCAATTACTTTTTGGTTGCGTCGCTGGGTAGAACAATCGCGTTCACCTAGGGCAATCACCTGCCCCTGGCCATCGCCAAAAATTTGCACTTCAATGTGGCGCGCGGTTTGGATGTATTTCTCTAGAAAGATGCCGCTCTGACTGAAGTTGGCTTGACTCAGCCGCTGCACTTGATCATAAGCACCCGCTAATTCTGCCGGACTGAAGCACGCCTGCATGCCAATCCCACCACCGCCTGCGGTACTTTTGAGCATGACGGGATAGGCGATCGCCGCTGCCACCTGCTGCGCCTGTTCTAAACTATCTAGTAACGCGCTCCCCGGCAGCAGTGGCACCTGGTTTTGCGCAGCCAGTTCTCGGGCGGTATGCTTGAGGCCAAACTGCCGCAACTGGGCTGGCGTTGGGCCAATAAAAACAATCCCTGCCGCCGCACAGGCTTCAGCAAATTCTGCATTCTCGCTCAAAAAACCGTAGCCGGGATGAATCGCCTGCGCCCCAATTTGTTGGGCAATGGTGAGGATGCGATCGCCCTGCAAATAGCTTTCGGCCACGGGTGCCGCCCCCACACACACTGCCTCCGTAGCCTGCGCCACATGCAGCGCATGGGCATCCGCATCGGAGTAAATCGCCACTGACGCAATACCCATTTGATTCAGCGTGCGAATCACCCGACACGCCACTTCACCCCGATTGGCCACTAAAACTTTGGTAAACATGCGCAACTAAAACGTTTTGGTTAGAACAGGAACCCGTTTGATTTCTATAGGTGACAGAGGCGGTTGTTGGGGCATGGCATTGCCATGCCCTGACAACCGTGAACTGCCTATACGGCATCCCAAATGATCAATCGCGCTGGGGTTGGGTTGTAGGCATTGCAGGGATTGTTGATTTGAGGGCAATTGGAAATCAACACCATCACATCCATTTCTGCCCGCAGGTCAATCATTTTACCCGCTTCAGAAATGCCGTCTACAATCTCTAACGTGCCATCATCGCTGACCGGAACATTCATATAGAAGTTCACGTTGCTGACCAAATCCCGTTTGTTCATCTCATACTTACTCAATTCCAGCAAAAAGTTTTCCACACATGCATGCAAATGCTTTTTGTGTAAGCCATAGCGTACCGAATTGCTTTCCATACTGCATGCGCCGCCCAAGGTATCATGCTTACCGCAATCATCATGGATCACAGTCATCATCACGTTGCCGTCATTAGACATCAGCTGGGTTCCAGTCGTAATAAAAATGTTGCCTTGGCGGACAACTGTGTCGGGTGCACTGTAGCGCTCGGATGGATCGTGGGCATTGTAAAACAGCGTGTCAACGGCTTGATTGCCTTGCAAGTCAATAATCCGCAAGATCTGGCCTTGCTTCACCACCCGCGACCACGGTTGACGAGCAGGCAATTCTTCGTCGTAAATGGCGGTAGCGGGATCGAGTTCGATTGGTAGGGTTGTCACCATGATTTTGTCCTCTAAAAAACTGTTAATCTCACTCGGTCACTACGCTTGGGCAAATAGCGCATCGGTATTGAGGAAGCCACGCATTACTTCTTCATTGGCCGTGCGGCACAGATCGTCTGGGGTGGGAGTGGGCGATCGCCACACGGTCAGCTGAATTGGCTGCGGTTGATAAACGGTAGCCGGATGCAGCACATGCGGGCAGTTAGAAATAACTACCAGCAGGTTCATTTCCGCCCGCAGGTCAACATAGCTGCCCGCTGCTTCATAGCCAGTCACATATGCCAAATCCCCATTGGGGCGAACCGCGACCCGACTAAACAAATTGAGATTGGGCATTAAGTCTTTACGGGTTAACCCGCGCTTAGCCAACGCTTTGAGAAAATTATTGCGAGAGTTGTTGTAATCGCTTTCACCATACTTGTTGTAAGCCCCTGCTCCATATTTCGCCGCGTTGCTGGCCGCGTTGCTGCACCCACAGATCAAATCATGGTGGCCAGACGTGTCGGCAGTAATCGAACCCAAAATGCGACCCATGTCCGAATACAGTACCATTCCCTGTTTGAGGAATGCATTGAACTGAATCTTAGCCGTGTCGGCGACGTTAAGCCGTTCAATCGGGCTATCGGCGTTGTAGCAAATCATCGAAACGCCCTGCGACCCGGCCAAATCAGTCACTCGCAGCGTATTGCCCCGTTTGATGATGCCATGCCAATAGGCACCACCCGGTAGCTTCTCGTCCAGCAAAATCAAACTTGAATCGATCGTCGTAGCATTTGGCACATTTGGCAGATTGGGCACAGTAGAAGCTTGCACCATAAAACTCTCCTTGTAGGGTAGATCAGCCGTTGAGACGCCTCTAGAAAACGACAAAGCCCAGGAGCTACCCACAGAGGTTCAATTCTGTGTGGTTCTCCCGGGCTTTTTTCCCGCCGTGTGACCAATTTAGCGGATCGCGTCTTAGCTAACAAGCCTAAAACATGACCACAATTCTAAAGTTGGCTGCTTCTCTCGGACCAGACGTTTGGCAGGCTGCCTGCCAAATCGGAACCCTAGAAGCGAATTCCTATTCAGTTGCGCGTCGAGCGGATCAATCAGTACTCAAGCCATTTTAATCAAACTCAGGATTAAAGCAATCCCTAATCTAAACAATATTGGAGCAGACTGTGAATTAACCCTGACATTTACCCTACCAAAACGGCTGGTGATCGGGTGAACCCTACGGTTTGCGATCGCCTCCTGATGGGGTGGAATTGCCGGAGGGGAGCCATTTTTCTAATTTATACACCCGGCTCCTCAGCAGAAACGCCTGGGTATTCAGCCATTACGGACATGCAAATTGATCTAGAGCAGCCCGTATTATCCGTAAAGCTAAGTAC
This sequence comes from Synechococcales cyanobacterium PMM_0002, assembly GCA_949127925.1. GTDB lineage: Bacteria > Cyanobacteriota > Cyanobacteriia > Elainellales > Elainellaceae > CASBQJ01. The sequence goes on along the minus strand of CASBQX010000083.1, from coordinate 212 downwards.
GTGAAGCTGAGTACAGATTAGCACCACCTGGCTCGATCTCGTCTGCTTGAACTAGTGAAGCAAAGAGTAATCGCGGTTCAGCCTCCATTTAATCTACAGCTAAATCTAAAGCAGCTGATAGATCGGCGGGTCGATCTTGCTAGAGCAGAGCTACAGGCCATGCTGCTGCCCCTAAAAATTTTGTTGTGAGCCTGGGGAACTTTTTCAAGGTG
>CASBQX010000082.1 GCA_949127925.1 Synechococcales cyanobacterium PMM_0002 | reverse complement strand
GCGAATCACGCCCGAACTATCAACTTTTCTTTTTATCCAACCGTTAGAACTTTGTAGCACTGGGAAGCACTGTGGCCGCAGCTTTTGGCATTAAGCGAGGGATGGCCTGCTGCACTAGTGTTTGCAGAAAAGTAGGGCGCTGGTTGTCTTGGAAGACTGATTTAATCGCACGAATCAAGCGATCGCCCTGCACCACCAGTGAACTCGGTTCTGGCTCAAACTGGCTCTGTTCTTGAAAATATTGCACCAAGCTGAGTCCCGCTACACGAGTGAGATAGGCGGCGCTGACACCCTGCACCAACCCACCTGCCACAAACGTTAGCGCGTGGCTTTTGAGCAAAGGGGCGATCGCCTGACTCGACAATTCTACCAAACCCAGCTTCACCATCAGCTCTGCCATCTTGCCAGAAACTGCTTTGGCTTGCTCAATCGAAAAGCGCTGTTGATAAATCGCCCCCAAATCGACCACCATCTGGGTGTTGATCACAGCGGTAGCCAGTAAATCTAGACTGGCTACCGGAGTCGCAAACGCCGCCGCTGCCGCAATCCACTGGGCTTGTTCAATCAGCGGTAGGGCGCGATCGCGGCGAATCCGGTTTAGTTCACCCAACAGATCCTGCTTCAGCTCGTCTGTTTGGCGCAAAATAGTGCTGAAGATCAGCGACTGCGCTGACTCAGTGAGTACACCCGTTAGCCGCTCGGTTAGGGCAATCACATCCACCGACGGCTGCTCTACCGTTTCCACCACCGTGCCATCGGCCTGATGCTGGCGCACTCTAACGGGTGCCGGAGCTGCCGCGATCGCCACCACGTCTTGAACCGGCACCAGTCCTAGCAGCCGCTCTCGAATCTGCTGCAAAATTAAGGGGCGATCGGCAGGGAGGTATTGATCTTGCTGATTGAACGCTACCAGCACTCGCTGTTTGCGCTCAGTTAATTGCTTTAAGACTTGGAATTCTGAATCGGTTAAGTCACCCGCTGTAACAAATACCACCAGGTCAGATTCTGTAGCGGGTAGCACAGCGGCCGGAGCCAGGTCAGAAAACAGCCCAGTCGGATCGGCTAGGGTCAGCGGCTGCGCCAAAGCAGGTGTCCAGGCTGCATTTAAATGCTGTGCCAGTGCCGTTTTACCAACCCCTTGGCCGCCCAGTAGCGTTAGGCGCAGCTCAGGTCGATCTAGCTCGGTGGTTAATGCTTCTAGGCGATCGCCCAAGGTAGGGATCAGCGAGACAGCGGGAACACCATCGGTTGGGGCAGGCAGCTCAGTTTTCAAATGAGCCAGGAGTGGGGCGATCGCGGCCAGCGCCTGTTCAACCGTTGCCCGTTCAATTACCGCATTTGCAACAGATAAATCTAGCGTCGTCTGGTTCTTTTGCTTCAGCCACCACAGGCCGCCGCCTACCGCCATCGCACCCCACACAATTGTTTCACCCAAATGAGCGCTGCTGGGATACCCCAACTGAAGCAACCAGGCACTCGCCGTTAACCCCAATCCACCTACCAGAATCGGTCGCTGTAGCTTCAGAACCATGGTTGTTACGCCGCCCTCTCATGTCCATAGGTTCTATTTTACTAATGGAATGCGCCCTCAAACAGGTAGTGAATACCGCGAATGCTGGAGAACGTTAGGCAAATAAAAAGGCTCCGTCTTCACGGGGCCTTTTTATTTGCCTTAATTCGATGTGGTGGCGGGAAGTGGATTTGAACCACTGACCTTCGGGTTATGAGCCCGACGAGCTACCAGACTGCTCTATCCCGCGTCGTTATCGCCTTATTCAATATAGCGGATACTTGGCATAATTGCCAACCAATTTTGCAAATAATTGAGAGAATCGCTGAGATACATAAAATTGCCCATCCTCTGGGAGCTACGCCGTCCTCCCTGCCCAGCAATATCATCCTACTGGAGGCTGCGCGGTAGGTACAATTGCAGCGAAAATTCAAATGCTATTGCTTTACCACTCGGTTACGTCTTTTGAACACCAATCCGCCTTCACAGCCAGCCTCACCCCCTCTGATTAGATCCGGTACCATGTATGCGGTGTTGGCCTATACAGCTTGGGGATTGCTGCCCATTTACTGGAAATTTTTTGGCCAGATTCCGCCTGCTGAAGTGGTTAGCCATCGAATTATCTGGTCTTTGGTGTTTCTCGGCGGGCTGCTTGTGTTGCAGCATCGCCAGCAAGAGTTTATGCAGCTATGGGGCGATCGCCAACGACTAGGGGTGTTGCTGGCTACCTCGTTGCTGCTGGCGTTTAATTGGGGACTTTATGTCTACGGCGTGAATAGCGATCGCGTCGTTGAAACCAGCCTGGGCTACTTTATCAATCCCTTAGTCAGTGTGCTGCTGGGGTTTGTGTTTCTCAAAGAGCGGCTACGGCTTGGGCAAAAATTAGCAGTGCTATTAGCCGCTGCTGGAGTAGCTAACTTTATTTGGCATTTTGGCGCAGTGCCGTGGATCGCCTTAGCGCTTGCCGGCTCATTTGCCGTGTATGGCCTGCTGCGAAAAGTGGTAGCTGTTTCGCCGATGGTGGGATTGGCGATGGAAACGCTGTTGATTGCCCCGCTGGCGCTAATTTTAGTGGGCTATTGGGCAGCAACTGGTAGTGGGCATTTGGGCATGGGTTGGCCGACCCTGCTGCTGTTTATGGGAGCTGGGATTGTAACGTCAATGCCGCTGCTATGGTTCAACAATGCCGCTAAGCGCATGCAGCTTTCAACCCTAGGATTTTTTCAGTATGTGGCTCCCAGCTTGCAGCTACTGCTAGGCGTGTTTCTCTATCATGAGCCATTTACTGCGACCCATGCTGTTACCTTTGGCTGCATCTGGCTAGCGCTGGCGCTGTACTCATTTACCGCCCTAAGAGCTAAATAAACTGGGTGGGCTATTGGCTGCCTAGTGTGACTTAACCTTGGAAAGAAAGCAGGGCAAACAGAGCCAAAACGGCGCTAATCAAATAAAATCGTGCCACAATTTGCGTTTCTGTCCAGCCTGTCAGTTCGAGATGGTGATGCAGCGGAGCCATCTTGAATAGGCGCTTACCAATGCCGTTTTCGTCTTTGGTGGCTTTGAAGTAGCCGACTTGGGCAATGACTGAAAGGGTTTCGACCAGAAAAATGCCGCTCAAAATTAGCAAGGCAAACAGCGACTGACTCAAAATTGCGGCTCCAGCTAGGGCACCGCCTAAGGCCAGAGACCCCGTATCGCCCATAAAAACGCGGGCTGGATTGTGGTTGTGCGCCAAAAAACCTAGGTAACTGCCGCTGAGGCAAACGCAAAAAACCGCCAGTTCAGGGTGGGCAGTGGAGACGAGGGCACCTAGGCCAAACAACGCGATCGCGCCTGTACCAGCCGCCAATCCATCTAGACCATCGGTCAAGTTAGTCGCATTACTTTCGGCTACCAGCACAAACCACGAGACTAGCCAAAACATCAAACCTAGAGGCAGAGATAACCCAAAGGGCAGCAGCAATGTGGTGAGGTCGGCGGGCTGATGCAAAAACAGCCAAATACAAAAAGCTGCCCCAAAACTAATTTGGAGCGCCAGCTTCAAACGTGGCGAAATCCCTTTATTCGACTTGCGGCGCAGAATCTGCCAGTCGTCGAGCCAGCCGATTAGCCCGTAGGATAGCGTTAGCGCTGAGACGGCTATGACCTCAGGGGTGAAGCCAGCAAATAATAGGGCGAGCGCTAGCCCTACAGGTACTACGAATATCCCGCCCATCGTGGGGGTTCCGGCTTTTTTTAGATGAGCTTGAGGCCCATCTTCTCGAATCACTTGACCTGCTTTGAAGGCTCGCAGCTGGGGAATAGCCCAAGTTCCTATGCCCCAAGTAGCTAAGGCTGCACTGACGAAGGGAATGGTTAACCCAAACCCAAATAGCGACCAATGACCTGCTGTCCAATCCAACCCAATCGAAATCAGAGTTAACGCTGCACCCAGCGATATGAACAGACTCTTGCCTGTTAACCCCGACACACTACCGGGAGAAATTTTTGCATCCACAATTCTGGCTCACACTCTACACCACACACCACACACCACTCACTCCAATAGCGGGTCTCCATTTTCCGGAAACCGACAGCAATCATCACATTGTTTGTGATTTGCCCATAGCACTATGAAGTGACAGAAATCAGAACCTGTTGCAACAACGACATTTATACTCCAGCTGATGCCAGTTTCGTTCAGCAGTTTTCCAGATTTACCCTGCCAAGTGATCTTACCAAGTTATAAAGATATTACTTTACAACAGCGAATTTGCAACAGGTTAGACCCGCATCTTTGGCCAAAAACCCGCAGTGGATCGCCTAGGCGCAGCCCTCTAGGCTGATTTGGCGCTGAATCAGCCGGACTAATTTCCCATCCACTCCCACTAGAGTCCCACTAGACTTTCACTACATTTTAATCGTCTAGATCAATCACGTCATCATCATCATCGTCATCGTCATCGTCCACATCGTAGGAATTGTCTTCACCCGCAATCATCGCGGTAATTTCTTCCTCGTTGCTGCCAAAATCAATATCGGTGGACTCCCTTGCCAGTAAGCGCCCTGAGTTTTCTAGCCAGTTCAAAATCGATGCGTTTTGCTGAACTGGGATTACAGGTGCAGGTTGACTGCGGGAAACTTGGCGGAGAGCAGGGTTTTCCATAATTGAAGTCTGAGAAAAGTTTACCTGTTTCAATTTTGGGTTAAAACGAACCGGTCCAATCGGGGAAAAATTACAAATTTAGGAGCATGCTGCAATTCTATGGCTCATCGCTCATCGTTGGGTTGGGCGGCGTCCCGCTGCCGCTGTGCTCGAATTGCTTTGGCTCGTTTCATTAACTCTTGAAAGTGGCCTGATTCGGTAATCTCAGCCACTTGCTGGGCGCGCTTGACTTCGTCAATTTCAATTGTGGGTTTGAGCGCCACCTGCACTTTTTCCTTGACCTGCTCGTAGATGGCTTGGGTGTAGCCGGCTTGGGTAGCGCGGTCGAGTAAGACTACACCCACCGCTGTAGTCATTAGAGCGATCGCCGATGGCACTAGAGGCACCCAGCCGCCTTGCAGCAATAGCCCGTAGCAGATCCCCACCAAACTACCCACGGCTAGCCCTTCGCTGAGGACAAACAGCCAGCTTTTGCGAGCAAACCAGGCGATCGCCCCTCCAACTGATCCCCAGCCCATGATCCACAGCCACTCCACCCCTTCAGCCCAGTACCATAGCAGCGGTCGTTGCCCTAGGGCTGCACTCAAAATTTGGCTGACGCTTTGAGCATGGATTAAAGCACCGGGCATGGTGCGGCTATGTTCGGCGCTGTCGCTGTAGGGCGTATAGAAAATATCTTTGGCAATGTCGGAGGTATACCCAATAATGATGACCCGGTCTTTAATTGAGGCTGGATCGACCTGGTCGGCCAGCACCTGGCTCAGGCTAACGATCTGTACAGCCTGTTTAGCAGAGCGATAGTTGAGCAGGATCTGATAATCGGTTGCGCCCGTCTGGCGATAGCCCCCGGCTTGGTCGGTTAGGGGCTGAAACACCATCGAACCAATTTGGATTTCGCCGTTGGGGGTGGGTTGGGGGGTGATCCCTTCGGCCTGTAGATATAGCAACGCTAGCGACAGACTCAGCGAGATGAGTTGATTGGCTGGATCGACCGTGTTGCAGCGGTGCGGCTGGGGCAGCGGTTGCTCTGACGGGGCTGGAGTGGAGACTAAGATGCTGCGCCGGATGACGCCATCGGGATCTTGGGGCAGGTCGGCAAAGGCAATGCGATCGCCTGGGACTTCAGGTGGAGGGGGGACACCTGGATCTTCCGCCGAACTGAGGGTGCAGGCGGCAATAATGCGATCGCTCTGGGCTAGCTGCTGAAGCAACGCCGCCCGCTCTTGACCTTGGGGGACATCGCGCGCAATGTCTAGCCCAATGGCTCGCGGTTGATGCCGCTGGAGCCTCTGCAAGGCTCTTGCCAGCGTGCCGTCTTGCACAGGGTATTCCTGCCGAGTTTGGATATCGGCTTCTCCAATGCCGACTACCAGTAGCCGATTGTCGATGCCTGCGTCGGGTCTCAGCCGCACCAAGCTATCGTAGGCTCGCAGTTCAGCTCCCTGCAATGCTCCCAGCTGCCGCAGCACAACGGTGCCACTGGTTATGACCAGGCTGGTGAGGGCAATGGTTCCAGCAACCGTACGGACGGCGTGACGCTGCTGTGGATTGCTCAGTAGCGATCGCAAGGGTTGAAAGAGTGCCAAATTTCTATACCTGAATTTACGAATCGTACGGATTTTTAGGCTCAGAGATTTTTGTTAACGATTTCGATTGCACCACAAGCTGTCGCATCCCCCCGACTGTTTCGGTGATCATGGTGCCTTCTACGCGAAACCATTGATCTTGGGGATAGGCTGTGCGGCTGGTTGCTAGCTTGATGGGCAAGCCAACGGGGTAAGTGTCGGCGGCACAGCAGGTAATCACAAAACGGGCAAGCGTTAGATAGTTGTCGGGGAGGTTGGCCGTGTGGATGGCAAAGCCCTCGATTTTGGCAGATTGCCCTGTATAGGCATCGGGTTCGGGGTATACGTTCAGTGTCCGCACCCAATCGACTAACGATTTATCTTCGGTGCGAACGTTGGCGCGAAACGACTGGGGCTGCGATCGCGTCATCGTCAGGGTATCGGTGACGCCTCGGTCTAGAGCCACCTGGCTGGCAAAGGCACGCGGCGTAAACTGCAACCCAAAAATGGCAACCGCTAGCATCAACGCACTGCCCCATCCCGGTGGAAAGAAGTTGATGTGGAGCACTTGGGGCAACGGCCGACGCGATCGCGTCAGTTGCATAACGTCCATCAGTTTGACGCCGCCTAACCCAACTAGCGCGATCCCAGCAGCGATCGCTAACCATACATAGTCTGGATGCAGCAAAACATTGATCCGCCCGGTCAGCCAAAACCGCAATAGCAAAAACCCCCAGGCTAGGATTGCCAAAACGTCTAGCCAGAGCAGTCGCAGTGCTGAAGTTGATCGGGGAGAAGGCATAGGAAGTATGGGGGATGAAGGATGAAGGATGAAGAAAGGAGGGAGGAGGGAGGAACGGTAAGAGGCGGGGGTTAGCTGACGTAGAGGTTGACGAGGAGGGTGAGGACGAAGGTGAGTTGGGCGGCCAGGATGAAAATATAGGCGATCGCGCGGCCTTTGAATACGGAGAGCAAGAGGGCGATGTTTTTGAGGTCGATCATGGGGCCGAATACCAGAAATGCTAGCAGAGAGCCGCTGGTAAAGGTGGAGGCAAACGAGAGGGCAAAGAAAGCATCGACGGTGGAGCAAATTGAGACAACCCAAGCTAGCACCATCATGGCCAAAATGGATGTGATTTGCCCTTGACCGAGGCTCAACACGGCCTCGCGGGGAATGGCAACTTGCAAAACGGAGGCGATCGCCGCTCCTAAGATCAAGATGCCGCCCAGCTCCCGTAGTTCTTGCATCATGTTGTCTAGCATTAGCCGCAGTTTCTCGGGCAGCGGTTTTGCCAGCATCGGGTTGCTAACCAAGACGGCGGCCTGCATGCCGCCCCCATCTAACCGCAGCGGTGCGCCTGCCTTGCCTAACAAAAATGTGCCCGACTGCAACAGGTCAGCACCAGGATTGTCGGCTCGGCTTTGCGTTGGCTTTTGTACCCTAGTGGCGGGCATTGCTCGCGCCACGGCGGGCTGCAAGAGGGGGCGCAGGTCGGCTTGCGTACTAAATACACAGGCCACAATCACCGCAATTAGCAGAGAAAACCCTACCCGCAGAAATACTAGTTCCGGCTGGTCTCGAAACGCGATCCAGGTGGCCCAAAACACAATGGGGTTCACCGTTGGTGCGGCCAGCAAATAGCCGATCGCCATGGCAGGTGGGGCACCCTGCACCAATAGCCGACGGGCGACGGGAACATTGCCACATTCACAGACGGGAAACAAAAACCCAATACTGCTGCCCAGCAGCGCGGCCAGTAAAGCGTTTTTGGGCACGGCTGCAATCAGCCGACGCTCGTCTACAAACATTAACAGCACGCTAGAGAACAACACCCCTAGCAGCAAAAAGGGCATCGCTTCTACCATCAAACTGAAGAAAAGGGTCAGAACACTGTTCCACTGCACCATGCGATCGCGCCACAACTTAATAATATCTGGGATATCTGGGCTGATCCCCAAGGGTTCGAGAAGCCATTCTACCGTTTTTAGGGAAGAAGACGCGAACGATGCCCCAGCCAATGCTTTCTGGTGCCAGCCCTCCCACGATTTCTAGACGGCGATCGCCATGCGGTATCAGGTTCTACCGAACCCAGCCGCTAGATCCGCTATGGTCATAGCGATTTCAGGAATGTTATCTCAAACACACCCCCATGCGCCTGGAACAATTGCAAGCATTTTTAGCAGTGGCGGAAACGAGCAGTTTTCAACAGGCTGCTGCGCGGTGCGGGGTGACGCAATCTACGGTTAGTCGGCAGGTGCAGGGGCTAGAGAGCGATTTGGGGATTTCGCTGTTTCATCGCACTGCTCAGGTGAAACTAACGGTAGCAGGCGATCGCCTCTTGCCCCGCGCCCGCAAGATTTGGCAAGAATGGCATACCGCCGCTCAAGAACTGGCAGAATTGAAGGCCGGGAAACAGCCAGAACTGTGCGTAGCGGCGATTCATTCGGTTTGTGCCTACCACCTACCGCCGATGTTGCAGCAGTTTTGTCGCGATTATCCACAGGTGCAGCTGCGGGTGACGGCGCTGGGCAGCGATCGCGCCCTCAAGGTGTTGAAGGATGGGTTGGTCGATCTGGCGATCGTGATGAACAATCGGTTTTTGGTCGCTAGCCCCGAAATGATTGTGCAGGCGCTATACGATGAACCGATCAAGGTGCTGATGGCAGCAGATCACCCATTAACCTGCTACGACGCTGTACCATGGCCAGAACTGGCTAAATTTCCGCAGGTAGTATTTAAAGATGGCTATGGCATGCAGCGGATCGTGCAAGAGCAATTTGCCCGCCGAGGGACGCCGCTGCATGCGGCTCTAGAGCTGAATACGCCTGACGCCTTTCGGGGGGTAATCCGGCAAGGCACGATGCTGGCGCTACTGCCCGAATCGGCGCTGCTAGAAGCCTACAACGACCCCACCCTGGCGATTCGTCAGATCGACTCAGGTCATGCGAACCCTGTCAGTGACCCACCCCTAACTCGACAAGTGGTGATGGTGACGACTAGCGATCGCCTGCAAATCCCGCCGATTCGGCATTTTCATGACCTGGTGATTGCGCAGCTATCTCAGTATCGCAATCGGCAATCGATCTCTGATTTGAGCACTCTTGATTTGAGTACTCAACTGGGTTCCCAGCATTAAAAGAGGCATCTATTGCATGAGCCACGCGTTTAGAACCCTGCTGCGTAAAGTGGGCAGCGGCACCCATACCGGAAAAGACTTAACTCGCGATGAGGCTGCCGATGCGACTCGCATGATGCTGCTGCAAGACGCAACCCCGGCTCAAATTGGCGCATTTATGATCGCCCATCGGATTAAGCGTCCGACTGCCGCTGAAGTGGCTGGCATGTTAGACGCGTATGACGACCTTGGCCCAAAGCTGCCCGCGATCGCCTCCGACCCGGCGGTGTTTGTCTTCGGTGCCCCCTACGATGGCCGCGATCGCACGCTGCCCCTCAGCATTGTGACGGCGCTCATCTTGGCAGCGGCGGGCTACCCTGTCTTGCAGCACGGTGGCGGCATCATGCCGACCAAAGAGGGCACACCGCTGGTCGATTTTTGGCAGGGTTTGGGGGTCAATTGGACGACGCTGTCGCTCTTTCAGGTGCATCATGTCTTACAGGCGACCGGGCTAGGACTGGTCTACCTACCCACCCATTTTCCGCTGGCGCAGGCGTTAGTGCCCTACCGCGAACAGATTGGCAAGCGCCCGCCGTTTGCGACCGTAGAGCTAGTTTGGTGTCCCTACGGGGGGCAGGCTCATGTGGTGATTGGTTTCGTCCATCCTCCCACCGAAAGTCGGCTTCAGGAGGCGATCGCCCTACGCGGCCAGGTGTATCCGTTTACAACCGTCAAGGGGCTAGAGGGCAGCTGCGATCTGCCCCGCGAGCGCACCGCAATTATTGGCCTGGGCAATCCTCCCGCTGCGGAGCTAGAGCGGCTGCACCTGCATGCCCATGACTATGGCTTTGCCAGTAAAAATGTGCCGCTAGAGAGCACCGCCGGAGCGATCGCCGCCATGCAAGCCGTGTTACAAGGACAGCCCGGTGAATTGCGTCAATCGATTCTGTGGAATGCTGGGTTTTATTTGTGGCGCTGTGGGGCAGCAAAGACGCTAGCGGCCGCGATCGCCACCGCCGCCGAACTGATAGATGGGGGGCAGGCGCGTCGCAAACTGACCGACCTGCATACCCTGACAACAGCGGCTTGCCTAGTACCTCAATAGCGGCGATCGGATACGTGCAGCACCGCTAATAAACGGGTAAGACTAGGCAATCCCTAGCAATATCCAAAGATGTCTAAGTTTACCATTTCTGAGGCGGCTGAATTCCTTGGTGTCAGTACCGACACGCTACGTCGCTGGGAAGAAGAAGGAAGCCTGGAATCCGAGAGAACAAACGGTGGGCACCGCCG
>CASBQX010000081.1 GCA_949127925.1 Synechococcales cyanobacterium PMM_0002 | reverse complement strand
TAGAACGTAGTAGCTTTGAGCACGTGATAGGTAATCAGTAGCTGAGTAATCGCTAGAGGGTAGCTCTGAAGTGTTTCTCCCGTGGTGCCTACAATTTTGCCAAGCCCGGGATTCCCCTCCAGGCTGCAAAACTGCCCCAAATAGGGGACTTCCTTGCAGAGCATACGCTCCAATTCGTGAACCTGTTCCTCTGTCGCTTGACCATCAATTTCCAACACGTCTACGGGCTTACCCATATCTCGATCAAGCTCTAACCGCACCGCCGAACCCAGATGATTCCCTTTGGCATGCAAAATCGTGCTGAAATCAGGATGAGGAATGGTTGGACGCAGCACTAACCGCACGTCTAACAGCAGATCATCTTGATTACTTGCGTCGGGGGGTGGATAAAAGCTAACCACCACATCGGCCCATTCTCGCTGCGGCCGAATAAACGCATCCGAGTCAGCCCCACGCTTGTGCAGTTGTTCTAGCACCTCTGCCTCAGTGTACCCTCGCTTACGCGTATCTCGCTTCACCTTCCACGTCGTCCGCAGACCCTCGGGAGGGGCTAGATAAACTTTGACATCATAGCTATCGCACATTCCCCGAGTGGAATAGCCTAGCAGCCCTTCCACAATCACAAACTTACTGGGTTTGATATATTCGGGCGGATCGAACACACCACTCGTATGGTTATAGATCGGTTTGAGAATAGGTTGTCCGGTGCGCAGCAAACCTAAATGTTGCTGGATAATATCCAGATAATTGCAGTCAGGATGCAGGGCAGAAATTCCCATGTCGGCTCTTTGCTTGCGATCATAGCGGTGATAGTCATCTGTACAAATGACCGTGACATTGTCTTCACCCAGCACTTGGGCAATGCCCCGAGTCAGGGTTGTTTTACCAGCAGCACTATCACCGACAATGCCAAGAATGATCGGACGATGGGTCATGGAGCCTCCTAGAAAGGTGATGAGGGAGGTCAGATAAAATTAGGCTGACCTAGCTGAGGGGAGTCAGTCGTCAAACAAATGTTTAGCCTGATTAGGCTTCATTATTCAGGGCAACGGGCATCAATGCAAGATATCCCTTCATGTCGATAGGATTTTGCAATGTTTAGCAATGTATGAATCAAAGCTTACTTGTTCACCCGATTACCGTTCCTCACCCCGCACCACAAACCCACCGCGATCGCGATCTAGATCCGATTAGCTGGCTAAGCTTTCTTTTTGCGAGGGCGCGAAGCGGTGGTTCGAGGCGTGGAGGTGGCAGTTGGAGGAGCTACAGATGTGGCTCTAGTCGCAGTTTTGGCGCGGGTTGAAGTGGGGCGACCAGTTTTGCGCTTGGCTGGGGTGGAATCGGCAGCTTCCTGTTGTACAGGCTGCGCGTCAGCGGCAGAAACAGGTGCAGACAGGTTGACCTCTGCTTCTGCCTGCTTTTGAGCCGCTGTGCGACGAGGGCGGCGGAGTTTTACAACCTCTGACATGGCCTTCTCTTTTTTGGTAGAAGCCAAGTATCGCTTGAGCGACGAGACGCTAATCTGAATGCCCTGATCGGCCAACATCGCGGCCACTTCTTCGTAATTGTATCCCCGCTTGAGGGCGGTGGTAATCGAGTCTTGCAACAGGTCGATCGCCTCTTTCAGAGTCCAAATTTCCTTGGGTTTTTCGGGAAGTTGATCCAGCAAGCTCGTAGCCTGTTGGATAGCAGTTTGCTGGACAGTCGCGGAGCCAGGTAAGCGCTTTTTGGTTGTGATCATAGTGGTAGAGATCGTATTTAGAGTAGTTAATGATCGTGCAGAAGTGGAGGCAGTGTCTAGTGCTAGATCGGTTTTTGTAGAGAGATAATCTAGTGTATCTAAAAGACACCAGTTTCAATCATCTATAAGTAAGAGATTTATCGAAAATTTAGATCATTACGCATCACTAATGAGGTAAGAGATTACATCTTCTACAGTGTCACGGGGCAAGTGGGGAGAGCTGGTGCTGTTGAGATCTGAAGCGTTACCGATTGGCCGACCAAACGTCGAAGCGGCGGTTGAGGAGGGCGTGGTGGTCGGAGTTTTCAATCGCTGCGTTGGAGTTGGGTTAGCGGCGGCAGTAGACGAACTTTGTGAACGTAACTGCAATAGCTGGTATTTTAAGGACGGATCAGAGATGGGTATGCCTGCCGCGCGAATCATAGCGGCAATTTCTGCACGGCTATATCCTTTGGCTAATGCAGCATTAATCGGCATGATGAGATAGGCGATCGCCTCTCGAATTGACCACGACTCTTGCTCTTTTAGCGGCAGCTGCTGTAAAAACTGGGCAATCTGCTCAATTGTCTGCTGCGATATGGGCAGAGCGGCGGGGTGAAGGGTATCGGTTGAGCCTACTGCGTCTTTTGAGGAGGTTGCAGAAGCGGGGGGACGCGATTTCATGGGATTATGCTTAAATTCTGAAGCCGAGTGGGTTATGAACAGGCTGAAATCATCCGGCAACGTTACCGAAACGGAGTAGATATCAGCAGTCTAAAGATGGTTCTCAAGATAATTCTCAATACTATTATGGCAGCGTTTATGACATCCCCATGCTCATAGTAGGATTGACGGCAGCGATCGCCTTCTACGTGGCGTGGAATTTAGGTGCGAATGATGTCGCCAATTCAATGGGGACATCGGTAGGATCAGGCGCGATTTCGCTGCGCCAAGCCTTGATCATCGCTGGGATTTTGGAGTTGAGTGGCGCGATATTGTTTGGTAGGCGCGTGTCTGCCACGCTAGCGGCAGCGGTCGTAAACCCCGCCATGTTTGCCGATGCTGTGCCCGTATTCTCTCTGGGGATGGTGGCGGTGCTGCTGACCTGTGGCATCTGGTTGCAGGTCGCCACATTTCTCGGCTTGCCTGTAGCCTCTTCTCATGCCACTGTGGGGGCGATCGCCGGATTTGGCTGGGCGGCAGCGGGTGCCGCTGCTGTGAACTGGAATTCGCTGCGCCTGATTTCGCTCACTTGGGTAGTCACACCGCTAGTCAGTGCCGCGATCGCCGCCTTGATCTACCGCCTGCTGCAACGCTGGATTTTGCAGAGTTTTGATCCAGTCGGGCGGATGGCTGAATGGATTCCGTGGCTGAGTGTGACATTGGTGAGCCTGTTTGGCGTCATCGTGCTGCCCACAATAGTCGGCACTCAGGCATTGCTGTGGGTGCCGCTGCACAATATCCAACTAGCAATAGGCGCGATCGCCAGCGTTAGCTTGACGCTGTGGACTCTACGCAGCCTCACTCACCTAGCCACCCAGCCCGCACTGCCACCCACCCCACTAGTCGAACGGGTCATGGCACGGTTTCAACTTGTCAGCGCTTGCTTTGTCGCCTTTGCCCATGGCTCAAACGATGTGGGCAATGCGATCGCACCGTTAGCGGCGATCGCCACCATCGAGCGCACAGGAACGTTGCCCAGTGGAGATTTTGATATTCCGCTGTGGGTGCTAGGGCTAGGCGGAGTGGGGATTGTGGCTGGCTTGGCCGTGTGGGGCGAAAAGGTGATCACGACGATTGGGGCGGGCATCATTGCGCTTCAGCCCAGCGGCGGCTTTTGTGCCGAACTTGCAACCGCAACGACAATTTTGCTCGCCAGTCGAGTCGGGCTACCGGTGTCTACCTCTCACGCTCTGGTCGGGGCAGTCGTGGGCGTGGGGCTGGTGCAGGGCATAGGAAAAATCCAGTTCAAAACGGTGCAAACCATTGCCCTGGCGTGGCTGGCAACCATACCGCTGTGTGCCGCGCTGGCCGCGCTGCTAGTCCGCATCGGCATGAGAGCATTGCAGCTTGCGTAATTTTCTGGTGCCCGACGGCTCAGTCCGAGCCATACACATCCGGGAAGGGATCGTCTAGCCGCCAGAAAGATTCTGGAGGGGTAGGCTCAGCTGGGGTGAATTCACTGGGTGGGCGATCGCTGCTCCAAGCCCACCAGGCAGTGCCACACTGGCAGTGGTAAAACTCCTGCCATTTACGACCCTGGCGATCGGTAAAGACGGGCGATCGTCGATTGATCCAAACCTGTAGCGCCTCCGTGGCAGCCCCTCGGCAGGTGGGACAACAAAACTCCCAGGCGTGAACCGCCGATTCAATCCAATCAGGCGGGGTTGGGGCAAACGCATCCATATAGATAGTGTCGTGACGAGTGAGGTTGAATACTCACTATCCTAACGATGCCATTTCTGATTTTGGGATGTTATGGGTCGAATAGCAGGGTTGGCTAGGTCATAATTCGCTCAAAGATCACCCAAACGTGGCTTGAAGTTTTGCTTTATGCCATGAATTTGTTTTTTTTGTCCAGCGGTTATGTAAAATCCAAGGCGAGGGAATTACAGGATCTAACCAAATTAGGTGCCTTTAATGATCACGCTTTAGGCTTAATTTTGATCACGCTTGAGGCTGATCACGCTTTGAGCCAAGCTCCAGGCTGTTACGCTTCCCCTTGTCAGATCACTTTGTCAGAAAGGATGAGTTCCGATGTCCTATCTCAATGCCATTTCCTTTATAGGAATTTTTGGGTTGTGTGCGATCGCCTGGTTATTTTCCGAAAATCGCAATCCCAAATATTTCCCGTGGCGCGTGGTGATCATGGGGATTTTACTGCAACTGATTTTGGGCTTTTTGGTCTTCACATTTCCCCTCACCCGACTGGCGCTGCAAGGGTTTAGCAATGTGCTAAACGTGCTGTTTGATGCCGCCGATTTTGGCGCACAGTTTATCTTTGGCAGAAACCTGATTCCCAATCCGCCGCTGCCCGGTGGCTCCTTGGTCGAACCGTTGATTTTAGCTCCCCTTCCCGGTAGCGGTGCCTGCGCACCCACATCGGCAGGGCAATTAGTCCCTGGGTTTTGCGGCATTAAACTGGGCTACATTTTTGCCTTCCGCGCTCTACCCGCCGTGATTTTCTTTTCAGGACTCATGGCATTGCTCTACAACATTGGCGTGATTCAAGCCATCACCAATGTGTTTGCCAAAGTGTTCTACCGCACAATGCGCTTAAGTGGAGCCGAAGCCCTCAGCGGAGCTGCCAATATTTTTGTCGGCATTGAAGCGGCGATCGTCGTCAAGCCCTTTTTGGCAAAAATGACCCGCAGTGAACTCTGTGCCATCCTCGCCTGCTGCTTTGGCACCGCCGCCTCATCCACCTTAGCGATTTACGTTAACTTCCTGCGTCCTGTTTTTCCCAACATTTTGGGACACCTGGTATCCGCCTCGATCATGGCAATTCCTGCCTGCTTTTTGCTATCCAAAATTTTGGTACCCGAAACAACGGTGCCCTTGACCGCCGACGGCATTCCCGACGAGCGCATGTTGGTCGATTCAGCAGAAGAATACGACGAACATGGCAATCTAATTTACCGTGATACCGTGGCCGGAGAACCAATCGAACGCGTCAGCCCCCTAGATGCTGCCATCATTGGAGCACTAGACGGGGTGAAGATGGGCGTGTCTATTGCCGCCGTGCTGATTTTGATTCTCGGACTCGTCTACTTGATCAACCAAATTTTTGGCGGACTGGCCAGCCTCCCAGAACCCATTGGCAGCATTTTCAAAGTCATCACGCTGCAAAATATTTTAGGCGCACTATTTTTACCGCTGACTGTTCTCACAGGCGTTTCATTGGAATGGAACGAACTGTGGACGTCTTCAGTTATTATTGGTCGGCGCTTATTTGAAACCGCCATTCCGCCTTATCAAGCCCTCGCTGCCGCCGCCAGTGAAGGACTGATCAGCAACCGTGCCCTGCTCATTGTCAGCTATGCCCTTTCCGGTTTTGCTCACCTCGCCTCCGTCGGCATCTTCGTGGGCGGCACCACAGCACTGATTCCCTCCCGCCGCAAAGACATTTCTGAACTGGGCTGGAAGGCTCTATTTATCGGTACCTTAGCCACCATGATGATTGCCTGCATTGCAGGCGTATTCGACACGGGTGCCCCCAGCATTTTGGGCGACCCCGCTGCCGCACCACAGACTGCTCCGGCTCCCTTCGTTACCCCTCCACCACCCGCGTTGGCACCTGCGCCGATCGCCCCTGTTCCGCTTCCCAGCCCTGAACTGTCTCCGGTTACCCCTGTTGAACCGCCTCCCGTTGCTGCTCCTGTGCCCCCCGTCGCACCACCCATTGACGGCGTGCCTGTCGCTCCAGATCCTGCTGCTCCTGCGGGCGAGGGTGTTCCTCCTGCTGTTCCACCTGTAGAACCTGCTCCCGGCGTTGCCCCTACGCAGCCGTGATCGGGACAAGAAGTCTGTGTAGATACAAGTTTTGAAACTGCATTAGGGCGTTTAGCGTCCGAGCCAACAGCCTCGGGGGGTTCCCCCAAACC
>CASBQX010000080.1 GCA_949127925.1 Synechococcales cyanobacterium PMM_0002 | reverse complement strand
GGTGTGCTGATAGGCGGCACGACAAAAGCCGGGAGAGTCATCCCACGAACAACCCTTCATGACGGCTAACGTTTGAGTCCCTAAATGGCGCAATGTAGAGGTGTACTCAAATACATTGCCGGCCATATCTTCTACACCGTACAGGCTACGACTCAATGGAAAAGCCGCGGTCGCATTCGTGCCATTGATCCCTCTACCTGCCCAGTTTGTGGCTGAATCTTGCCATTGGTTACCCCAAGTGAAATAGCGCCCGTCTGTACCTCGCGCGGCTTTTTCCCATTCTTCGGCGGTGGGTAGTCGATAGATGTGCTGATCCTGTTGCCCTTGCCACTGGGCATAGGCGATCGCATCGTTGTAAGAAACTAGCACAACCGGATGGTGTTCTCCTCCAACAGGATAGCGATCGCCCGCCCACAGATAGCGTTGCACCTGATCATAAGCATGCACTAGAAATCCTTGCTGCTGATACTCTGCTTCAGATATTCCGGGTGAACGGTACCCAGTTGCTGTGGTAAAAGCCTGATAGTCAGCATTGCTAACCAGATTGCGGCGAAGACAAAAAGCAGGCAAGAATAGCTCCTGGCGCGGCAATTCTTGCTCAAACCAAGCTTGCTGCCGTAACCGCTGCTCAAGCTGAAGCCGCTGTTCTGCACTGCTAGCGAGTGCTTGGGCTGAGAGGTGGTACCCATAGTCTCGTTCAGCGCGATCGCTACCTATAATGAATTTGCCGGCAGGGATGTAGGCGTAGCCTTGGTCTGTTTCGCAGCGAACACGAGATATTGCCTCAGAGGAAGCCCATCCGGTTTTCAAACCAAGGATTAAAAAAATAGGTATGATGGCGATCGCTGCCCACCGCGCTAAAACTATACCGTTATACAATAATTTCACTTTTTACCCGGATGCTAATGTAATGGTTAATTGCCCGGAATCTCAAGACTGGATCGTAACGACTGAAGGCATTAGTCAAGCTTGTCAGAGCCAGAGCGATCTTGAGGCGTTTGTTGAGCCTTATCGGCTCTATCGATTTTTGACAAATCTGGAAGATATCCTGCTATCTGTCCCAGAT
Organism: Synechococcales cyanobacterium PMM_0002; assembly: GCA_949127925.1. Taxonomy (GTDB): domain Bacteria; phylum Cyanobacteriota; class Cyanobacteriia; order Elainellales; family Elainellaceae; genus CASBQJ01. Next base: position 9,068 of record CASBQX010000080.1, on the reverse strand, counting down.
CAGCAGCAGCGACTGTTGCTGATTCAGCCGCTGGTGAGAAGGCTATTGACGAGTTCTTACTGGCTGCAAATGGAATTTACTGATCCACCTCCCAATCCGGGTTGGTCAGTTCGGTTTTTGTATCAAGACCATCAATTTCCAATTACCATCCAAATGGTTGCTTGGTTGCCCAAAAATGTGTCTCCTATCCATAATCATGGCACATGGGGAATTGTTGCTCTGCTGGGTGGTCAGGAAAAAAATCAGTTTTGGCGGCGATCGCCTACGCTTGAGGCTCCAAACCGAATTGAACCTGTCGGGGAACAAATTTTGCTGCCCGGAGATATCATTGGGTTTCTTCCAGATACCATCCACAGCGTTGAGCCTATGGGGGATGAACCTGCTGTCACTTTTAATCTCTATGGTGAAACTGACTATTCTCAGCGGTTTGAATTTGATCCCGTCAACCATACCGCTCAAAACTTTTGACCCAAAAGTAGACATGCAGGCTCAAGCCGATCCGAAGTTTCAATCCACGTTTTTGTATGCCCGGATCAGTGCTAGAGCAGTCCGAGCAGCATTAATCTGACATGCTGCTGTCCTGGGCGCGGTACTTGTACTATGCACGGGTGTGCTTCCTCCACAGACAGCTAGAACCCGGCGATATGACAGTTCTGGCAAAGATGTCATAGCCTTCCAAAAATAACTGAAAGGGTTGGGGTGCTTTCCCGCAGACGTTCGTAGCACAGGATATTTTGGGACGGTTACAAAAAGCGCTGTAGAGCGACTTCAACGCCGTCAGGAGCTGACCGTTGATGGTGTTGTGAGGGGATGCAGACCGATCAGGCGATCGCCCAATCACACGGCTGTTACACCCATTCCAAATCGTCTAAGCGGTTCACACCAACGCTGCGTCTGGGCTGATCGCTATCAAGATGTTCGATATCTCCAAGCCCAGCTCAAAAATTGGGGCTTCTCTTCAGAGCCAGAGGCTCCCTGTATGGCAATGCCAAAACCGCAAAGATAAACGATGAATCAGCCTGTCTTGCACCTGTCTAGCGATAGAGAGCGATCGCCAGTAATTGGGAATTCTATGACAATCAACGTTTTTCATCTCTAGCAGGTGGCTCATCCCATACCAGTTGCCGGCGGGCAGCAATTTCTCTAGGCGATAGGTCTCGTTCATCATGCATAGACTTTCTGCAATTTTATCCAACTATCCAAACGAAGCACTTTCAGCCCGTCCCCATCGGTCACCTCTAATTTTATTAATTGACGATGACCCCATTACACGTATGCAAATTCGGCGGTTTTTAGAACTTGAAAACTATCAAATTGCGGAAGCCACTAATGGTAAAGAAGGGATAGATGCCTACCAACGCCTCCATCCAGATATGGTGCTTGTAGACGGGGTCATGCCGATCATGGATGGGTTTGAGTGTTGCACTCAGCTACAAACGATGCCCAACGCCGACCATACTCCCGTGCTGATGATTACGGGTCTAGACGATCAGTCATCGGTCGATCGAGCATTTGCAGCAGGGGCAACCGACTATGTCACAAAACCCATTCATTGGGCAGTCCTGCGGCAACGGGTACGACGGTTGATTCAACAATCTCAACTGTTGCAGCAGCTAGAATTAGCAAATCAAGTGTTTCAAGAGTTAGCAAATGTGGATGGTCTGACTCAGCTCGCTAATCGACGCCAGTTCGATCATCATTTAGAACAAGAGTGGCGTCGGATGTTCAGAGAACAGTCATCGTTGGCGTTAATCCTATGCGATATAGATTCATTTAAACTGTATAACGATGCCCAAGGCTATGGACATCAAAAGGGAGATGACTGTCTACGTCAGATTGCTAATGTCATTGGTGGTGCGGCCAACCGTTCTGGCAACCTAGCAGCTCGGTACGGGGGTGAGGAGTTTGCGATTATTTTGCCAAATACGTTGATTGACGGCGGGATAAAAGTGGCAGAAAAGCTCCGTTCTCGTTTGCATGCGCTTCACTTACCCCATCCCAATTCTGCAATCAGTCCTTGGGTAACGCTCAGTATAGGAATTGCTAGTATGCAGCCACATCAGGGGTTGCCGCTGTCACCAGATGCCTTAATTTCTGCTGCCGATCAGGCTCTCTACCAGGCTAAGGCAACAGGCCGCGATCGCTACTGCACCTATCCGTTAGTCTCAGCTACTAGCAATACCGACGTCACTAGATAGCCCCGCAGACGATCAAGGCTAGCAATCCTAAAAACCCCCGCTTGCTTTAGGCCGGCGGGGGTTTAAATTGATCAGACTGCTCGAATGGGGTTAAGCCACCCGAGCAGCAATATTGTTTCATCACCAATGCTGGCATCAACTACTTGATAAACAACATTTCCTGATACTTGGGCAACGGCCACAAATCATCTGCCACTTCACCCTCTAAGGCATCAGCATATTCACGAACCTGGTCCATCATGGGACGCAGCGTCTTCGCAGAATACTGCATGTGTTCTTCAATCGACCCAAAGTCATGCTTACTCAAGGCAGCATCCAGTTTGCTTAGGGTATCCATCATCAGCTTGATCAGTGCAGCCACTTTCTCAGCGCCGTCTTTCTCCAGGTCAATGCCAATTTCTTTCAAATTGGCAATTGTGACCGACAGTTCAGACAAGTGGCGGAAAGCCGCTGGGTAAATCACCGTTTTAGCCATGCTAATCACGAGCTTGGCTTCCATTTCAATCACCTGAAGATACTGTTCTGCATACACCTCAAAGCGGCTTTCCAGTTCTGTGGCTGATAGCACACCAGTTCTTTCAAACAGTTCTTCAATGTATTTTTCTTTCAGCATTGGCAGGGCGTCCGCAGTGGTTGGCAGGTTGAGTAATCCGCGTTCCTCTACCGCCATCTTGTGCCATTCTTCAGAATAGCCATTGCCACCAAAGACAACTGCGCTGTGTTGTTCCATTACCTCTTTGAGAATGTCGAAGGCGGCATCATTCAACCCAATGCCTTTGGCTAACTCAGCTTCTAGCTTATCGGCAACCCAGGTTAGCGAATCCGTCAGGATAGTATTCATCGCTACCAGTGGGCCGGAGACTGCCTGGTTAGAGCCAACTGCACGAAACTCAAATCGGTTCCCGGTGAAGGCAAACGGCGAGGTGCGGTTGCGATCGCCCGGATCTTTGGGGAACTCTGGCAAGGTATCTACGCCCAGATTCATCACTCCGGCATGGGCAGAATTTTTGACATCGCCTTGCTTAATTTGCTCGAACACATCTTCTAGCTGTGAACCCAGGTAGACCGAGATGATGGCAGGCGGAGCTTCGTTGGCACCCAAGCGATGATCGTTACTAGCCGATGCGACGACAGCCCGCAGCAGAGGGCCATACATGTGAACACCACGGATAATCGCTCCACAGAACAGCAAGAATTGCAGGTTATCGTGAGGAGTATCGCCCGGATCGAGCAGGTTGCCCTGGGTAGCATTGCCGACCGACCAGTTGACATGCTTTCCAGAACCATTAATGCCAGCAAAGGGTTTTTCATGCAGCAGGCAGACAAAACCATGTTTCTTAGCTGTATTTCTGAGAATGGTCATCGTCATCTGCTGGTGATCGCTAGCCACATTGGCGGCTTCAAAGAAGGGGGCAAGTTCAAATTGACCCGGTGCCACTTCGTTATGACGGGTTTTGGCCGGAATCCCGAGACGATACATCCGTTCTTCCACGTCTTGCATGAAGACCTGAACGCGCTCTGGAATCGCTCCAAAGTAATGATCGTCAAACTGTTGACCCTTGGCTGCCGGCTTGCCAAACAGCGTTCTACCCGTTAACAGCAAATCGGGACGGCTGTTGGCAAAGTGGGCATCGATCAAGAAATATTCTTGCTCAGCGCCACAGCTGGAATTAACGGTGGCAACATCGGTATGTCCTAACAGTTTTAGTAGCCGAGTGGCCGCTTTGTTCATCACCGCATTTGATCGGAGCAGCGGTGTTTTCTTGTCTAGCGCTTCACCTGTCCAAGAGATGAAAACGGTTGGGATACAAAGGGTTGCACCATTATCAGTTTGCATGATGTAGGCAGGGCTGGTCACATCCCATGCGGTATAGCCACGCGCTTCAAAGGTAGAGCGAATGCCACCATTGGGGAATGAAGAACCATCTGGCTCACCCTGCACCAATACCTTGCCTGTAAATTCTGTGATGGCCGAGCCGTCGCTTTGCACCGACACAAATCCATCATGCTTCTCTGCCGTGATGTTGGTCATCGGATAAAAGACGTGGGCGTAGTAGAGTGCCCCTTTGGAAATAGCCCAATCTTTCATCGCAGCAGCCACAACACCCGCCACCGACACATCTAGTTTGCCACCTGATTGAACTGTTTTCTTAATGGCTTTAAAGACATCCTTGGGCAGACAAGCCTGCATTTTATTCAGGCTAAAGACGTCGATTGCCCACATTTCTTCCAAACGGCTTGGCGTCTTGGGTGGTAGCACCTCTCGGTCGGTAATCTGACAAATTGCTTGGAACCGTGATTCATTGCCACTCATAAAATTTAATTTCCCTCTAAATAGCAAACTTACGAATCATACTGGGTAGTGATCTGACAAAACGTATGATATGTATCAAATTTAGGTAGTTGACGCTACCAATATATCAGCGCCTTAAAAGCATGAGTTGAGACAATGTGGATGACCCTAACGATGAAAGTACTCTACAGCGGTAGTTTCAGCCGTTCTGGATGCTTGTCTCATTGTCCTGCTTTTAGCAGCTCATAACGTTTTATTTCTAGCATCACGCCTTGACGTCATTCTACTGTAATAAATTTTACCGTAGTGGATTCTACTCCGTGTAGGTAAGCATCGCCCACAGAGGATTTTAATCTCTCACCCGGTTTAATGGAGAAGAGCGGCGATCGCAACCCGACATAGAATGATTTGAACCAGGTGTGGCTGGGAGTGAGAGAGTCTCGCTCACGTTCAAGACGGCACACACTGTATTTGCATTTGTAATAGTTCGGACAGTTTTTCGAGAGAAAAAAGCGCGTAGACAAAAAGCGACTGATGCTGGGGAAACGATTGACGATCATGCTGATGTTTTTGGTCTAATACCGCTTTAAATAAAGCGTGGAACAGTTCATGCGTATGAGGACATAGCGTGATATGCCCTTACGAGAAGAGTTGTTGCTTAAGACAACACAAATGACACGGTTCATTTGTCATTAAAAAGAATGTACGACACAGCTACTGTAACGTAACTGTGAAGATAACTCGATGTATAAACACCGATTTCACAGACAATGATCGTTCTTATAGTGGTGATAGAGATATAGACGAACAGACAGACAGATAAGAACGATAACTATGCTTTATTTGCTGGCCGCTTGGGGGGTGCTGCTTCTCCTCAGCAGTGTGATTGGCCTTGGATTGTTGCATGCTATGCAAGCTCACGCTTTTAAGTTGGCGGGCGATCGCCTGATCGCCTCACTTTGGCTAGGCACCATCGCCTTAGGGGTTTCTCTCTTAGCGACTTCCTTGCTATTACCCCTATCGCCAGTAGTGGGGGCACTGGTAGCAGGATACCTTTGTCTATTGAGTTGGCGATCGCAATCAATCTACCAAGAACTGCGTCAGTGGTATAGTCATCTCCGTCTGATGTCTGGATTGTTGCTAGCTGGCTTGGCGATCGCAGTTGCTCACGTTATGAGTCGCCAAGTGACCTGGCTAGATACCGGGTTATATCACTACAGTACAATTCGCTGGCTAGCAGATTTTGGCATAGTCCCTGGAGTGGCCCTGCTCTACAGCCAACTGGGATTCATGTCATCCTGGCTAGCACTCGCAGCACCGCTAAACCCCAGCATCGTAGGTTCTCATGTAACCGCAGTCACCAATGGATTTATTTTGCTGGTTGCAATACTCCATTGGTTCATGAGTTTAAACCATCTGCTATCTAGGACGTCTGGCGCAGTAAAACCCAATGACGAATGCTGGAAAAGAAGGTGCGCTTCGCACCTTTTTCCTTTAAATCTCCAGCCTTTCAATCAGCCATCCAAACACCCTGCATTAAGTGATTGGTTTGCTCTGGTGTTTTTGACAATCATCATCCCCTTACTCGTGGGCACGCCTACACTGGCTGAAATTCTGGTTTCGCCTTCACCAGATATTCCCTGTTTATTGTTAGTGGGTGTGGTCTGCTGGGCAATTCTACTGATCTGCGAAGCCGACCAATTATTAGAACAGCCTGCTCAAACCCAAACAGATCAGCCACCTGCTTTCCCACCTGCAATCCCCCAGGATAACTCTCAGGCAGTTGTTCTGTTTCTTGCCAGTGGTGCATTCACCATTAAACTCACTGCTTTGCCTTTACTCGCCATCTCCGGACTATTTTACCTGATCAACAATCGTCAGGATTTCTTAAGTAGGCATAAATTTTCAGGTTGTGAAGCCCATAAATCCAGCCTTGCAACGTCCAAATCTATCTTTCAGTTAGACATCTCCAGCCGCCAATGGCATTATCTACTCATCGGTTTTTCTATTGCTGGACTCACGTTAATTCCTCTAATTTCTGGAAATTTGATTGCCTCTGGGTGCCCTCTTTTCCCCTCAACTAATTTCTGTCTTGACCTACCTTGGTCACCTCTCCTGGAAGACGTGCAGGCAAGTACCAGAAACACTCTCAACTGGACTCATTGGTTCCCCCCTCCCCCTCCCGGTCAACCAGCGCTCCTGTGGTTTGTAGAACAATGGTTTAGGAGTAATCGGTCTAATCAGATCTTGATTGGGGTGGCGGGGAGTTCACTCGTGTTAGTTGGGTATGTGTGGCGGACACGCATCCAACAGGCACGCGGTCAACTTTGGCTGCTGGCGATCGGTGGGTTGGGCGTGGCATTTCTACTGGTCACTTCGCCGCTATTGCGATTTGTATTGGGATACTTGCTTGTAATACCTGCGTTGGCGATCGCCCTACCTCTGTGGAAATGGCATCAGAAAACAGTAACAACAAGTCAAATAAATCCTTTATCTCCCTCCAAGGCTTTTTCTAAAGCTTTTTTCAAAATCACATCAGGTTGTGGAGCGGGCTTAGCCTTGGTATTTGCCCTAAAAATAGTGGCACTTGGTCTGGCAGGAGATCCTACATCGCCTCCACGATTATTACTACCTCCCGCTTTGCCTGCTGAGGAAATGGTGCAAAAACAAGTCAATGCGATTACCTATTTCACTCCAAAACAGTCTGGCGCACTGTGTTGGTCTTCGCCATTGCCCTGTGCTTTTGAAGTGAAGAGCTATATTGATCTGAGAAATCAAGCAGCAGGATTAAGAGCAGGTTTTGTCCGAAAATCTCTCTAATCATCAGTTCAGATGTTGGCCTCAAAGAGGGTTAATTATGTGTATTTACGCAATTTTACTTTCTCTAAAGCAAGCGTTCAAGATATTAAAAAGTTCTAGCCATAAATAATGATATCTCGGTGAATAAATGGGAATTCTAAGAGTATTCAAAGTCTAGGTTCAAAAGGCTGATGAATGATATTGATATTGGATAAATCAATAAAATCTGAAAACCATTTATAGATGATGTCAGTCATTTAATGGACATCTGATTAAAAGTTGTTTCTGAATAAAATCAGTAATTTTATAGATATCCTAACGAGGATTTCATTGTTGTAAAGTTTTGGATGGAGAGGAGATCAGATGATCACGTATGATTCTGTGGAGCGTTCACCAACTGTTCAGCTTCGCCAGTGCGGATTTGACGGCGGACAACGTTTTGTGGTGCTGGGTGGAGGATTAGCTGGATTGGCGACCGCTCGTGAACTTTTAACGCGGGGTCATAGCGTCACTCTGATTGAGAAAGGATCTGAGGTTGGCGGTCTGGCACGCACCTTTGAACAAGATGGATTTCGGTTTGATATTGGGGGTCATCGTTTTCATAGCAATAACCCAACGGTGGTTCAATGGCTCAAAGATCTGCTCAAAACAGATTTACTGACCGTACCTCGCCACAGCCATATCTATCTGAATCAACGATTTGTTAACTATCCTATTCAGTTTCCTGGTGCGCTGGCGATCTTTTCGCCTGCAAAAGCTGCTCACATGGTTGCCAGTTACCTCTCTGCTAAAGTAACAGAGCGCAATCGGCAGGATGTCTCTTTTGAAGATTGGGTGATTAAACGCTACGGTAGAGCGCTGTATGAAGTGTTTTTTCAACCCTATACCGAAAAAGTATGGGGTATTGCTTGTGAAGAGCTAGCAGCAACCTGGGCATCACAACGGATTGGATTGCCCAGTATGTGGGAAATGCTGAAGCACGCGATCGCCCCTGCCAAAAACACACCCGCCACCGCGATTTCTGAATTTTACTATCCTCGCAGGGGATTTGGCATGATTCCCGCTGCCCTAGAGCAAGAAATTTTAGACATGGGCGGCATGATTCACACGAGTGCCACGCTGCTTGCTTGTGAGCCTATAGAAGCAGGTTTTCAGGTTTCTGTTGTGCTCGAGAATGGCGTTCAGCACACCATTAAGGCAGATTGCGTGGTTTCCTCGATTCCTGTAAACGCATTGTTGCAAAGCATTCCCGAACATCTGGGGAGTTATGAGATCCTGGCTCAATCCAAACTGGAATATCGGGATCTAATTTGCTTGATGATCGCCCTGAAAAAAGAGCAAGTGAGCACCGATAGCTGGACTTATTTCCCACATCGCAATCTCATGTTTGGGCGTACCCACGAACCCAAAAACTGGTCACCCGAAATGGTGCCCGATCCGTCCTATACCTCACTGGCCATTGAGATCTTTTCAAGCCGAGGAGAAGGCAGCTGGAATTTGCCGGATGATGAAATTCTGAAAACGGTGGTCGATCAGATGGATCAAATTGGCTGGATTAAGAAAGCCGATGTTCACAAAAGCTGGGTGTTACGGGTGCCCTACGCTTATCCGGTCTATCGCAAAGGCTACGCCGAAAACTTAACAGTCGTGAAAGATTATCTAAGCCAGTGGAGTAATCTGCATTTGGTTGGTAGAACTGGGTCGTTTCACTATATGAATAGCGATGGAGTGATCGAAGATGTATTCCGTCTGATCGAAGAGTTATTTCCACAAGAGGC
>CASBQX010000079.1 GCA_949127925.1 Synechococcales cyanobacterium PMM_0002 | reverse complement strand
GGCGGATGTGGCGGCGGCGGTTAATTTTTTCACATCAGCAATAACCCACTGAACTATTGACTCAAACCATACTACAATCTTTTTCATTCACCCCCATGCACCCACAACACCATGCCCTCCAACAGCGTCTGCAAGCCTATTCCATTGATCTGCCCGATACCCCGTTTCCGTTAAGCCGCAAACTAGCGTGGGAAAACTGCTGGTCGCTCGGCTATGCCAACCGAGTGCTGGAAGAATACAAAAAATTTGCGTTTTTAGCGGTGGTGGCTGGCCATCCGGTTACGCCATCGGAGCACATCGACCAGGCATGGCATCTGCACCTGATCTACACCCGCGCCTACTGGCAAGACTTTTGCGGTGAGGTCTTGCAGATGCCGCTGCATCATGATCCCACGCTGGGCGGCGATGCAGAGCAAAGCAAGTTTAAGGATTGGTATGGCGAAACGCTAATCACCTATGAACGCTGGTTTGGCGTTGCTCCGCCGTCTGACATTTGGCCACCCTCACACATTCGCTTTGGCCGCGATTTGTGGGTGAAGCGGATTAATATTCAAGACAACTGGATTGTGCCGAAATGGGCGATCGCTCCCCATCTCATCCTGCGCTCCATCCGTGACAAACTTCGCGCCAAACTCTATACCAAACTTTGTATCAAACTCCGTAATCTTGTGCCCCATCGCCATGTTTTGTAATCGCTACTGATCTTATCTCTGCTGTTGTTAACGGTGATGCGATGCTGCTCAATGATCAATCTGAATTCAAGGCCGTATTCAAGCTACCTCAGACTCGGTTTTTATTGTTGGGTGTGGGTGTGGGCTATCTCTGTTTGATGGCATGGTTGCGGCCTCGTCCCGTTGTGGTATTAAGTGGCGGCGCGATCGCCCTCACAGCTGCCGTCATTTGGGTGCGGCAAGCCCGACACTTTGTGCCACAGAAATCAGAAAACCTGCTGGAACGAGAGGTGTTTATGGAACAGTTAGAGTTAGTCGCCCTTGATCGGCAAGTTCTTGACGCCGAGCGGGCAGACTGGAACGTGGCCTATGGCTGGGCTGAATCGGCTCATGCGGCGGCGGCTCAACTGGTGCAACGGGAACCACTGCTGCTGCCCGAGCTGATCGAAACCCTGCATACCGTGATCGATTTAGCGACCCATGTGGTGGTAGCGATGCAGTTGGTGCGTCAAGTTCAAACATTGCCTTATCAGGAGCTAGCCCAACAGCGATTGCAAATTAGTCGCGATCGCCTGCACTATACCTGCACTCAGCTTCAGCAACTCTGCGATCAGTTGGCATTAGATGACTTAGATAGGCGATCGCAGAATACCGATTCGACCCTGCCGACCAGCCTACAAATTTTGATTACCGACAACAAAAACGCCCTAGAGTCGGGAGGAACTTCATCATGAAATCACACTTTAAGTTCAACGTGGGGTTTGCGATCGGGCTTTGCTTGAGCCTATTGGTCGCGTGTGCCGGGAGCGTATCGGTTAACCCGACTCCACCCCAGACCGCTACAACAGCTGCGCCCGTCAATACCATCGAACAGAGCGATCGCAGATTACGTGAACAGCTTCTACCCCAAATTGCTGTCCAAGATGCCCTCGTACCAGATTATGTGGCCAAAAATGTGGTGGTCACCGCCCTAGAAGATCCACTGCCCCAGCTAGACGACTATCCGCTATATGGCGCTCAACCCAGCGCTGATGCCAAAACCGTCTATCTGGAGATCTTTAGCTCTGCCGAAAAAGCCAATGCTGAACGGCGCGATGAACGCTGGCTGATTGATGTAGCAGAGGCATTTAACCAACAGCAGCAAACGGTGAAATCGGGAGAGGTAATTCAGGTTGGCATTCGCAACATTCCGTCTGGGCTAGGAGCGCAGCTAATCGCCTCTGCCGCTGCCAAACCCGCAGGCTACACTCCCTCTAACGAGCTGTGGCTACAGATTCTCAAACAGCGAGGCACGCCCTTTATGCCTGTCAACGCGGCTCTAGTCCCCAATAGCACCGGGTTTGTCGTCGAAAGTCAAGCCTATCAAGCGCTGGCGGCGGGTGGAGAAGTCACCTTTGATCGGTTGTTAGACGCTATCTTAGCGGGGCAACTGACGCTGGGCTATCCCAATCCCTACAGCAGTTCTTCGGCACTGAATTTGCTATACACCATCTTTTGGCAAGCCGCCGGACACAACAAAGATGGCAAACCGCTAACCGCTGCCGATTTGCAGTCGCCCCAGATTGCCTCCATGTTTACCGCGTTCCAAAATCAGGTTTTAGTCACCACCCAAACCACGCTCGACCTAAAAGATATCTTCTTGCGCGACCAGCAAAAGCTCCAGGCATTTCCACTCGATTACCAAAGCTATGCGACGCTGAAGCAAACGCCGGGATTTGAGCAGACGGGCTATGTACCTTTTGGTGTGCCGCACAGCAGTCCGCTGGTATCGTTCAAATGGAACACGCCGATGCAGCAAGAAGCGTTAGCAAAATTCGCTGCATTTGCCACCGCTGCCCCAATGCAGCAAGCCGCCAAAACCCTCGGGTTTGAAACCACGCCCTACCTCAGCGCTAAGAAATTTCCGCCTGTTCCCACAGGGACTGTCCTAGAGTCGGCACAGTCGTTTTGGAAGCAGCGCAAAGATGGCGATCGCACCGTCTATATGATGCTGGTGATCGATACCAGTGGGTCGATGGATGGCGATCGCCTGGACGGTGTGAAAAAGGCGTTACGGTTGGCCAGCGGTTCCATCAATGCGGGCAATCAGGTGGGGTTAGTCACCTTTGGCGATGCCCCAGTCCGGCGGATGAAGCTAGCGCCGTTTAATCAACTCGAACAGCAGCGGCTATTGGTAGCGATCGATGACTTGAAAGCCGACGGCAGTACTGCCATGTATGACGGGCTAATGGTGGGGCTAGCCGATTTGCTGGAAAAGCAGAAGGCTGATCCCAATGGTCGCTTTTCGTTAATGCTGCTGTCTGATGGTGAAGTTACGAAAGGGCTACAGTTTGCTCAGGTGCAGGAGGTACTGAGTGGTAGCGGTGTGCGGATTTATCCCATCGCCTACGGTGAGGTGAATCAACAGGAGTTGCAGGCGATCGCCACATTGCGTGAAGGCAGCGTCTACGATGGCAATCCAGAAACGGTGCAGCGCTTACTCAAAGATCTATTTCAAACCAATCTCTAATCAGAAAAATGATTAATCGGTAGAGACGCGATTATTTTGTAGAGACGCGATTAATCGCGTCTCTACGAGTACCCTAGCAGAGAAACATTAACGCATGAATAGTTTAAATGCTCGTCTAATGCTCACCCTTGGCAT
>CASBQX010000078.1 GCA_949127925.1 Synechococcales cyanobacterium PMM_0002 | reverse complement strand
TTTGAAACTCCTATCAAGCGGGATCAAGCGGTAAGATTACATGAAGAAATGCTAAAACCGCTGGTGAAACCGCCAGTGTGGAGAACACGATGGCCAATCTTCTCGATATCCCCTCTGTGCTAGATGTACTGCGTCCGGTACAAGACCCTGAACTCCACAAGAGTTTAGTAGAGCTAAATATGATCCGTAATGTAGAGGTCGTGGCGGGCACCGTTCGCTTTACCTTGGTGCTGACTACCCCCGCTTGCCCACTGCGGCAGTTTATTGTGGAAGACTGTGAGCGTGCTGTGAAAACGCTGCCTGGGGTAGAACAGGTGGTGGTCGATGTGACGGCAGAAACCCCACAGCAAAAGTCTCTGCCTGACCGCACCGGAATTGCCGGAGTGAAAAATATTTTAGCGATCTCTAGCGGTAAGGGCGGCGTTGGCAAAAGTACCGTTACGGTAAATGTGGCCGTGGCGCTGGCGCTGGCAGGTGCCAAAGTAGGGCTGCTAGATGCCGATATCTATGGGCCAAATACGCCGACGATGATGGGACTGAGCGCCGCCCAGGTGAAGGTGCAAGCAGGCGGCGCAGGTGATGTGTTGGAGCCAGCCTTTAACCACGGCGTTAAGCTAGTCTCGATGGGCTTTTTGATTGATCCAGATCAGCCTGTGATTTGGCGCGGACCCATGCTAAATGGGATCATTCGGCAGTTTTTATATCAGGTGCAGTGGGGTGAACTCGATTATTTGCTGGTTGATATGCCTCCCGGTACGGGCGATGCTCAGCTGACGTTGGCTCAAGCGGTGCCGATGGCGGGGGTTGTGATTGTGACGACGCCGCAAACGGTAGCGCTTCAAGATGCGCGCCGAGGCTTACGCATGTTTCAGCAGCTGCAAGTTCCGGTGCTGGGGATTGTGGAGAATATGAGCTATTTCATTCCGCCCGATCAACCCGATCGCCACTACGATATTTTTGGTTCGGGTGGGGGCGCGAAAACGGCGGCTGAGCTAGAGCTACCGCTATTGGGCTGTATTCCGCTAGAAATTGCCCTGCGGCAAGGCGGCGATCGCGGCATACCCATTGTGCTTGATGCTCCCGAATCTGCGTCTGCCAAAGCGTTGACGGCGATCGCTCAACAAATTGCAGCTCGCGTATCAATCGCTGCGCTAAGTTAAAATCACCGCTAAGTTAAATTTGGTATGACCATGCTGCAAAAACCCCTCCTCACCCGCTTTCGGTGGAAAGCCCTCGTGGCTCCCTGGCAAGAGTTGGACTGGCTGTTGCTGTTGACGGTTATAGGGCTGACAATTCTGGGCAGTTTGGCCATCCGCAGTACCGAACTGAGTCAGGACTTCAACTCTTGGGTTCAGCACTTGGTTATAGGTGGCATTGGGTTGGTTTTGGCGTTGGCGATCGCCCGCTGGCGCTACGATATTTTGACCGAGTGGTACTGGTTCATTTATGCCATTACCAACGTGACGTTGCTGATTGTGATTTTCATTGGCACCACAGCGAATGGCGCGCAGAGCTGGGTTACGATTGGCAGTTTCAACGTCCAGCCCTCAGAGTTTGCCAAAGTTGGCATGATTATTACCCTGGCGGCATTGCTGCAAGAGCGCACAGCTTCGACCCTACTAGCAGTATTTAAAGCTCTGGCGATCACGTCGGTTCCCTGGGTGCTGATTATGCTGCAACCTGATTTGGGAACGGGTCTAGTTTTTGGCGCAATTACGCTAGGGATGCTGTATTGGGCAAATGCAAATCCGGGCTGGCTGGTGCTGTTGGTATCGCCTTTGGTTGCCGCTATCCTATATGGCGTGTTTTTGCCCGCTTGGTTTGCCTGGGTAGCGCTAATGATTTATGTGGGCTGGCGGACGCTGCCCTGGCCGCTCTACGGCGCATTTTTTGCCGCCACTATCAATTTAATTGCGGGTGGGTTGGGGCATGTGTTCTGGGGCTTGCTGAAAGATTATCAGCGCGATCGCCTCACGCTGTTTCTTGACCCTGACAAAGACCCACTCGGCGGCGGCTATCACCTGATTCAGTCTCGCATTGCCATTGGAGCAGGCGGCCTATGGGGACGCGGGCTAAGCCATGGCACCCAGACTCAGCTCAGCTTTATCCCTGAGCAGCACACTGACTTTATCTTTTCAGCCATTGGTGAAGAGCTAGGCTTCGTCGGATGTTTATTAGTGCTGGTGCTGTTTTGGCTGGTTTGCCTACGCTTGGTCATTATTGCGCAGAATTCCAAAGATAATTTTGGCTCCCTGCTGGCAATCGGTGTGCTGTCGATGATCGTGTTTCAGGTGCTGGTCAATATTGGGATGACGATTGGGCTGGCTCCCGTCACCGGGATTCCCTTGCCCTGGCTTAGCTACGGGCGATCGTCTTTGCTTACCAATTTCATTGCCATTGGGTTAGTTGAGTCGGTGTATAACAATCGGCAGCGATTGCGATTTTGAGCCGACGGGGTTCAAGCTGATGGAGGACGGCCATACGGGAGGCTATGCGGGACGGCTATGGAGGACGGCTATGGAGGACGGCTATTGGGCGATCGCGGGTCGAAACTGATGCCAGGGATGGGCGGCCTCTAGCTGTGCCGCCAGAGCAATTAGCGTGACTTCATCGGCTGGACGGCCAACTAGCTGCACCCCCATCGGTAAGCCCGCTGGCGTGAAGCCTGTGGGCAAGGCGATCGCGGGTTGCCCAGTGGCGTTAATGATGGGGCTAGGAGCCACCCAATGCACCACTTTTTCAAAGATTTGTGTCGGTCTGAGCCGTGCCCATTCGCCGACCTTGATCGTGGGATGCAGAAAAATGGGCAGCACGATGACATCAAACGGGTCTAACGTCGCCACGATCTGACGCGCGGCGGTTTGCATTTTGGCTACCGCTTGCAGATATTGTCCAGCGCTGCGTTGACGCGATCGCCGCAGTAACCAGCGATTCAGCTTCCCCATCAAAAACCAGGGCACTCCCACATCTACTCCGGTTTGCCATACCGTCACCAGTGGCTCCGCTAGATCGGTCAAATCTAGGCTAACGGGTTCTGCTTGATGACCCATCGCTTCTAGGCGGTGAACGGTCTCTAACACCGCCTGAGTACAGAGCTGATCGGCTGAGCCAATCGGCAGGAAGTCGGTGGTGAAACCAATTCGCAGCGGCTTCAGCGATCGCTGGGTGGCCGCTAAAAACGACGGATTTGGGTCGGGCAGCCAATAGGGATCGCCCAGCGTATGGCCAGCCATTACATCTAGCAGCGCCGCTGCATCGGCCACCGTATGAGCCAGCGGCCCATCGGTCGAAAGCCCACTCAGGCGATCGCCCACTGGGGCATGAGAGACGCGCCCCCGAGATGGTTTAATGCCGACCAATCCACAGCAAAAGGCAGGCCCCCGAATTGACCCACCGCCATCAGACCCATGGGCGATTGGACTTAGCCCCGCTGCCACCGCCGCCGCCGCCCCGCCGCTAGAGCCACCCGGCGTATAGTCAAGGTTCCAGGGGTTGCGGGCAGGTGGAAACCCATGCGGTTCGGTATAGGGCGTAGAGCCAACTTCCGACGTCGCCGTTTTCCCCAGCAAGACAAACCCGGCCTGCTTAATCCGCCGTACCGTCTCCGAATCTTCGGTCGCTAGCCGATTGCGCAGCACCTTAACCCCATAGCTACAGGCCACGCCCTCAACAGGAGTCAAGTCTTTAATCGAAATCGGCACGCCAAAAAACGGCGGCAGTTCTCCTGGATCTAGCCCCATTAACAGCTCCGTTTTGGTCGTGGCATCGGCGATCGCCTGCTCGGCCATGACCGTAAAAAAGCTGCCCAGGGCTGGATTTAACCGCTCAATCCGCTCCAAATACACCCGGACTAACTCTAGCGGTGAAATCTCCCGCCGCCGAATTAGCTCAGCTTGCTCTAATGCGGGTGTAAATGCCAGATCAACGGGATTCATGATGGGTTCTCAGGACAGGGCTGCTGCTGTTGACTTTAACAACCAACTTCAGCGGGTTAAAAGTGGATCAAGACAGTTGCCAGATTGGCTACTAGATGGGCTGTCAGATGGGCTGAAGCTATACAGCTTAGCTAAGAATAGGCAAGTTCAAGCGTCATCTTTCAGTTTCCCTCAGATGTGTCTTTTCAAAACCTATTGCATTTGACAAATTGGGCAATAATATAGCCGTCTGCCGCCCAGCATTTCTCGGCGGATTTCGGTGCCGCAGACAAAGCAGGGCAGGCGATCGCGGCTAAACACATAGAACCGATATTGGGAGCGTTTGTAGCCCTGCTGTTTTAGCTCAGCCACCCGTTGCAGATCGTTGGTGATCCCCGCTGTTGCGTAGGATTGACGGCTGAGGGCGATCGCGGCGTCAGCCAAGCGGATAATTTGCTCAGGCGTGCAGTCTATGGGGCGCAGGGTGGGATGGACTCGGGCAACAAACAGGACTTCACTGCGCAGATAGTTACCCAGCCCGCAGAGGAAGTGTTGGTTGAGCAGGAGGGTTGGCAGGCCGCGACGGTAGAATTGTTTGGCGAGAAAGCGAGCTACAAGTTGCTCTGATGTGACGCTCTGATCTAAAACATCGGGTCCTAGGCGGCTGAGAAACGGATGGATCAGCAGTTCGTCATTCTGCAATACGGCAATGTCAGAGGCACTGTAGAGCAAGGCCGACTGCCGCGAGTTATGGATAGCGAGCCGCAGCTGCCGATTGGTTGAGGGATAGTCGTAGGGCTTGCGAATGTACCAAACGCCGTAAAGCTGATTGTGGCTGTAGATATTGAGCTGGCTGGCACACCGGATCACCATGGCTTTGCCGTAGGTTTGAATTGCCAAAACGCGATCGCCCGTCAGCATCTCCTCGTACCGCTTCAGGTGGTCAAAGGCAAAGAAAATGTCAGCGATCGGTTCTCGGGCGATCGCCTTTTCTAGTTTGTCGGCGGCACGGCGAATTTCGGGGCCTTCTGGCATCGCCTAGTAGCCCCCCAATTTGCCACGGCGCTTGGTTTCGCGTTCTGCCAACCGAAATATCACCAGCCCAAATGTTAGATACAGTGCGCCATTCACCATTGCTAGCAGCAACGGTATCGGTTCTAGCGGCTGCCCTTGCGCCATCACCTGCCGCAGCAGACCTGCCCCAGGAGCCATTGGCAGCAGCAGCCCCAGCAGTTTGAGCGAACCTGTCCAGCTTTCGGACGGCACCGCCAACAAAAACAAGAGCGCAAACTGAAAAATGCCCAATAGCTGCTGCACTTGTTTCAATAGCAGGGATAACGAACCCATGACGAAGGCCAGCCCATAGGCACCCAATAGCACAGTGATAAACGCAGGCAGCACCGCCAGTGGAAACGACAGCCGACTACCCGTCAGCAACATGATCAGGCCGAGAATGCTCGCTAGCAGCGTTAGTTGGATAGTCAGGCTGGCGATCGCCCGCGTCAAAAATACCTGTGTAGCGCTGTAGGGTGAAATAAACAGTTGTTCCAGGGTGCCCGTTTGCGCCTCGCGCTGAAGGTTTCCGGCAATATCGGTCATGATAAATACCGCCAGTGTCCATAGCACGTAGCCAACGATCACCGAATCTAGCCGTTCGCCAAATTGTAAGTTAGGCCCTGCAATGTACTGAGTACTCAAAAACAAACCGTAGAAGACGACCGTGATAATGACAATCCCAGCGATCGCTTCCGTGGAATACCGCAGGAGTTGAATCCAACTGCGACGCAGTTCTGCCAAAAATAATTCAGTCATTTAGGTCTGAGGATAAGCTTGGGTGAGCGTCAAGAAAATATCGGTGAGGTTAGCCCGGTCTTTTTCGACTTTGACTAGGGGCAGCGGCTTGAGGATGTCTAGGACGTGATACAGCAGCGCGGGGTCGCGAACAATCACCGTGTGGGCTTGAACCACCGCCCCAATTGCTTCAATTTTTTGCAGGCGATCGCCATCTAGCTCTGCTTCCAGCTCCACCGTGTAGGCCGTGCCCGAAAACTGCCGGATCAATTCTGCCGTCGGTTCTTCGGCCACAATTTTACCCTGGTTGATAATGGCAACCCGGTCGGATAGTTCTTCGGCAATATCGAGCTGATGAGTCGTCAACAAAATTGCCCGCCCCTCAGCTGCGATTTCTCGCACCAAGGTTTTCACCGTTTGGGTCGCTTCCACGTCTAGCCCCAAGGTGGGTTCATCCAGCAACAGCAGCTGTGGGTCGTGGATTAAGGACACGGCGATCGCCAATTTTTGCTGCATACCGCGCGATAGCGCCTGAACCACCGTTGTTCGTTTTTCGGTTAGCTCAAATCGCTCTAATAGGGTTTGCCCTCGCTGGCGTGCGACCCGCCGACTCAACCCTCGCAGCACCCCAAAGTATTCTAAGTTCTCCGCCGCTGTCAGCCGCCAATATAGATTACGGTTCCCTTCCAGCACCGCACCCAGCGATCGCAACGCCTTCGCATCTTGATGGGGGTTACGTCCCGCAATCCGCACCCAGCCCGCATCGGGCAAGATTAGCCCCGCAATCATTTTGATGGTGGTGGTCTTGCCAGCTCCATTGAGACCCAAAAACGCCAGCACTTCGCCCGCCGCAATATTGAGGGACACATCTCGCACCGCCAAGACGGCCTGTCCCTTGACTGGATATGACTTTTTGAGCGTCTGCGCTTCTAAAATTTGCATCAAAACTCTAGAAACACTGTGACTCGCTGCAAAATTCTAAGAGGTGGCAGCGAGCTAGACCATCTGCGACGATTAAAAACTAATCGCCACCTACATTCATATTACTGCCATCTGTCTCTGCCCCAGCCAAGTTAATCCCAGTCACGGTGGCTCCAGCTGTGTCGGCATGGTATACCGTCGCATCAGAAAAATTAGCGTTGGTCAGATTGGCGTTGGTAAAGCTAGCGTTGGTGGCAAACGCGTCCGTCAGGTCAGCCCCGGACAGGTTCGCCCCGGTTAAATCGGCTCCTTCCAAGTTGGCATCGGTCAGGTTTGCCCCGGCCAAGTTTGCCGTCCGCAGGTCTACTCCAATCAGATGTTGCCCGCTCAGGTCAGCTCCCCGCAGGTCACACCCGGCGCAGGCACGGCTTTCTAACAGTTGAGCCACATGGGTAGGATTCTCTGCTTGCACAGGAGCACTCAGCAGCAGAGGCACAATCAATGAGATGGCTGTTAAAAGGGTCGTTCTAGGTTTCATTTATACCTCCAGTTGTAGCGCAGAGGAGGGCAAGATGCTCCTCTATGGCTAGCTTTAGGGCTATTTCTAGTGTGGCACGGCTGACAGATTGAAGCGTCATGCTTTGGGATGACCTGCTGACGAATAGTCGTGGTTCAGTGGCAAGGTCTTAGCTACAGGTTGGCCAATTTGAATTTCGGAAAGTTTTCCAAAATTTTGGAAAACTTTTAGACAAGATTTCTGCTGCCCTCTCTAGCTGTCAGCATCGGGTAATTCATCAACGTTTACAATCGATTAACGTTCTTTTTTGCGGTTTGCGATCGCCCCTCCCATGCTGAGTGACCTATTTCCCTTCCAGATCCAGATTGATCCAACCACTGTTGCTGGAGTCGGGCTGTGGGCAATTGCCCTATACCTGGGCTTTTCTCCGCTCAGCGATTGGGTGATTGATCAGCTGGCGCGCTGGTTCAACTATGCCGAGCGATCGCTTTACACCTCACAAGCAGAGTTTGATCGGACAAAGCCAGCCCGCGAGTCCCAAAATGCTTTCTATGCGGCTCTCCTCAGCGTCATTCCGTTTGTGATGGTCGGTGGGGGCTTAAACTACCTCACGGACGTTAGCCTGGGACGCAGTTGGGCAATTAGTGTCGGGATGCTAGCGGCGATCGGGACAGGGGTATATGAATTGGGGCGGCGCGATGGCCAAGGGGAAGAGGACGAGGACGACGACGGGTGAAGGATGTCCCCCCAGTTGTTAAGATCTCTACGGTGTGATCGCATGTTTCTAATTCCAAATCTCTAGCCCTCTCCCCTATGAGCAACGCTGAACGTCGTCCCCTATTAGATTTTGAAAAACCGCTGGCAGAGTTAGAAGCGCGGATCACTCAAATTCGTGAGTTGGCGGAGGAGAGTGAAGTAGATGTATCTGATCAAATCCACGATTTAGAAGAGCGGGCGAATCAGCTACGGCACGAGATTTTTCATAATTTAACCCCGTTGCAGCGGCTACAGGTCGCTCGACATCCACGTCGTCCTAGTACGCTCGATTACATCCAGGCGATGACGGATGAATGGATTGAACTGCATGGCGATCGCATGACGGGTACCGATGATCGAGCCTTGGTGGGCGGTGTGGCGCGGTTAGATGGCCAGCCTGTCGTGATGCTAGGCAACCAAAAGGGGCGCGATACCAAAGACAACGTGGCGCGTAACTTTGGCATGGCCTCACCCGGCGGCTATCGCAAAGCCATGCGGCTGATGGAACATGCCAATCGGTTTGGCATGCCGATTTTGACCTTTATTGACACACCGGGAGCCTACCCAGGGCTAGAAGCAGAGCGCTTGGGCCAAGGTGAGGCGATCGCCTATAACCTGCGAGAAATGTTTCGCCTAGACGTGCCAATTATCTGCACGGTGATTGGGGAAGGGGGTTCGGGTGGGGCGCTCGGCATTGGAGTGGGCGATCGCCTGCTGATGTTTGAACATTCGGTTTACTACGTGGCCAGCCCGGAAGCCTGTGCGGCGATTCTTTGGAAGGACGCAGGCAAATCTCCTCAAGCCGCTGAGGCGCTAAAAGTCACAGCCCAAGACTTAAAAGCACTAGGCATTCTCGACCAATTACTGGACGAACCTAGCGGGGGTGCTCATGCCAGCCCACTTCAGGCAGCGGCTACGCTCAAAGCGGCTATTGTGGCCAATCTCAATGAGCTAAACCAGCTAACCCACGCTCAACGCCGAGAGTCGCGTTATCAAAAATTCCGCAAGATTGGCATGTTTACGGAAGTTTCTGCCTAGGCTGTGGCGTTTAGGGGATTTTTCATCTGCATTGAGGTTCGGCATTCCGCCCGTCGAGGGCAGCTCGAATGATCTATCGTGATGAAAGCCCAGTTTCAGGTGCGAGGTGCAGTTGAAATTAGGTTTTGATGCAGATGCACACCGAGCATCATGAGGACACTAAATTCTTAATGCTATAATCAAGCTTGAAACATTTCTTAACATAATTGAGGTCTGTTCACCGAGTCTCTAACAGGTGATCCGGCTCCATCTGAAGGAAACTTGCGAGTTTTTCAGCGTTGTGTGGAAGATGTTTCCTAGTTCGGATAAAATCACCTTTTCTCATAATTTTGCTCGACTAATCCGGGCGGTTCATAGTTTGAACGCTGATTTTTAATCAGCACGTCCGGTTTAAATCAGCGCTCTAGATCAGCTTAATTCAACCTGGCCAGTCGGTTGGGTGCTGGCTAGAGGTGCGCTGCTTGAACCTGAAGCCAAGTCTTACATCTGAATTTTGATGCCTTTGTGGGTTCGGTTTAATTTTTTGTGAGCGTCAATCCATACGTTTATTGGGCAGGGCTGGAATGTTCCAGCCTGATCTAACTTCGTGACATCCTTTAGTGAAGTATTTAGACATTCATGGCTCTTTCCATTGGTCAACGTGCATTAATTACAGGGGCAAGTCGGGGAATTGGCCAAGCCACCGCTATGGCCTTTGCCCAAGCAGGCTTTGATTTAGTCTTGGTGAGTCGATCTAAAGACGAATTAGAAGCCGTGGCAGCCGCAGCCAGAGCACTCGGGGTAGACGTGCAAACCTGCCCACTCGATTTGGGAAATGTAGATCAGGTGGCTGAAAAGATGGCGGCGATCGCCACACAGTTTGGCCCCATCCACATCCTGGTCAACAACGCTGGCATGGGCTACACCGCAGACGTGCTAGCCACTCCTTTAGCTGATTGGCAGCAGGTGATCAACCTCAACCTAACCAGCGTGTTTCAGTGTATTCAAGCCATCGTGCCGGGAATGCGCGACCGCCATCAGGGCATCATCATCAACGTGGCATCAATCGCTGG
Organism: Synechococcales cyanobacterium PMM_0002; assembly: GCA_949127925.1. Classification (GTDB taxonomy): domain Bacteria; phylum Cyanobacteriota; class Cyanobacteriia; order Elainellales; family Elainellaceae; genus CASBQJ01. The sequence continues at coordinate 3,142 of CASBQX010000078.1, read as the reverse complement.
CTATCAGGCATTTCCAGGATGGGGAGCCTACAACGTCAGCAAGGCAGGTTTGATTGCCCTCTCCAAAACCTTAGCAGCCGAAGAACGACCCCATGGCATCCGGGTTGTTACCTTTTGCCCTGGCTCTGTGAACACCCCCCTGTGGGACACCCAGACTGTCCAGGCAAACTTCGACCGCTCCCAGATGCTAACCCCCGACGTCGTGGCTCAGTCGATTTTACATGCTGCTCTAGTTCCACATGGGGCAGTCATTGAAGAGATTACCTTGCTGCCCAGCGGTGGCGCTCTCTAGGAATCCACTGCGGCCATTCAACGGCCATTCAACGGCCATTCAACGGTTCTGCTCATCCCACTGTTTCTACTGAAAAGTTCTTCTACTGAAAACTTCACCCAATAACTATGACTACTATCTCTCCTAACGGTTTCAACAACCTCAACCCATCTCGCACAAAACAGGGAAATGCAGCCGATGCTGCTGAGGCTCTTAATCTCACCGTGCGCCCTGATCGAGCCACGTCCTACGGTCAAGATGTTGCCCCCAAACCCACTGAGGTCTCTAGCGAAGAGATGATGGCAGCCGTACACACAATGTTGCTTGGAGTTGGGGAAGACCCCGAACGCGAAGGGCTATTAAAGACGCCCAAGCGGGTGGCCGAAGCCATGAAATTCCTCACCAGCGGCTATAACCAGTCGCTAGAAGAACTAGTAAACGGTGCCATTTTTGATGAAGGGCACAATGAAATGGTGCTGGTGCGTGACATCACTGCCTTCAGCCTTTGCGAACATCACATGCTGCCGTTTATGGGCAAAGTCCATGTGGCCTACATCCCCAACCAAAAGGTAGTGGGGTTAAGTAAGCTGGCTCGAATTGTGGAAATGTACTCTCGCCGTTTGCAGGTGCAAGAGCGCCTCACCCGTCAGATTGCCGAGGCCGTACAAACCATTCTTGAACCCAAGGGTGTGGCTGTAGTCATGGAAGCCAGCCACATGTGCATGGTCATGCGTGGGGTGCAGAAACCGGGTTCTTGGACGGTGACCAGCGCCATGATTGGGGTATTCCAAGAAGATTCCAAGACGCGTGAAGAGTTTCTGAGTTTGATTCGCCACCAGCCCGCATTTTTCTAGCCTGGGCGCTAGATGACATTTGGCGCTAGATGACATAAGGGCGAGGTCACTGCATGTAGTAGAGCGGCAAAAGTTTGCGTTTTCACTACATGCAGATCGAGCCTGAACGGGCTAAAGTTGGGTTAGCAACGAGAATTGAACTGTATTTCACAGCACACAGCTCCTATGGAACCTGAATCCAGCCAAGACTTATTAGATACCGAAATGGAACAAACTAGCCATCTTGATGTCATTGAGACGGTGATCTCTAGTTTGCAAGAAGACCAAAGTGCAATGGTCAACCACTCAGAAGAGGGATCTCTGTGGAAGTTTAAGTACGGCAGTGTTGAGGTGTTTGTGCGGCTAACGGGAGAGAGCGATGAAGATACTCTCACCATTTGGGCACCGGTGCTCAAACTGCCCGCGCAAAATGAAGCCGGGTTAACGCGTAAACTCCTTGAACTTAACTGGTCTAGTACGTTTGAGTCGCACTTTGGCATTATGGACAATCAGGTGGTGGTGGTGGCTCAGCGCACTGTAGCCGAACTCTCACCAGGGGAAGTGTCTCGCAATATTACAGTGGTAGCGACTATTGCCGACAGCTACGATGATGCGTTGCAGGCCGAGTTTGGCGTCGCCTAATGCCGCAAGCTGGCGGTTAATTCCGCTGCTAAATGCGCCTGGACGGGTGCAGATGGCCATTGATCGCTGGCTGTTTGAGCAGCATTGCTCTGGGCTGCATCCGTCTACGCTCAGGTTTTATACATGGGAGCCGATCGCCCTTTCATTGGGGTACCATCAGCGCCAAGTCCCGGATGCTTGGCAGCACATTACCTGGCAAGGAAGCCGGGTAGAGCTAGTGCGCCGTCCCAGCGGCGGGCGCGCCGTATTACATCAGGGTGATTTAACCTACGCTGTGGTAACGTCTGCCATGCCGAGCCGCCGAGTTGAGGCATACCAGCAGATTTGTGAATTTTTGATTGCGGGATGGCGATCGCTGGGGGTATCGCTGAGTTATGGCAGCCCTAGACGTGGCTATATCCATAACCCTAATTGCTTTGGCACTGCCACAGGGGCAGATTTGGTAATGCCAGATGGCAACAAGCTCATAGGCAGCGCTCAGCTGCGGCAGGGTGATGCGGTGTTGCAGCATGGTTCGATGCGGCTGTGCCCTGACCCAGATTTATTTGAGCAGGTATTTGGCGTTTCAGGTGAGGTTTTAGGTGAGGTTTTAGGTGAGGTTTCATGTGAGTCAGTGCCGTCGCGATCGCCGTTTGCGGCAATTCCTGGCCTCACCATTCCTACTGTAATCGAGGCTCTAACCGCCGCTGCCTGTGAATGTTTTGACATTCGGCTTGCTGTCCAACCGCTGTCTCAGTTGGAGTGGGCAGCCGTGAGGGCAAAGCTGGAACCACTTCCCCAATACTAATCGGGCGGCTACAACCCATCACTCGCCTTGATTCAACGATTTGGCGATCGCCCCCAACGGCAACCCTGGTGGATAGGTGCCTTCTTCCTTAATTCGGTTAATTAAGGCATCGGGGACAGGCACCTTCAGTTTTTCGACCACAGCTCGCACAATATCGCCCCGATCGATCATGCCAGCCACCGCCCCTGCCGGAGAGAGCACGGTAATCGAGCGCAGTTCTTGAGTCTCTAGCTGATCGATCACATCTGACAAGGGGGCAGTTTCCGGGACAGATGGGATTTCCAGCAGCGGGTGGACAATATCATTTAGAGTGGTCGTCTCCCATAGGCTCCGCTCCATTTCCTGCAAGTCTTCCGGTTTAATCATGCCTCGGTAGCGGCCATCTGAGCTAGCAAAAAAGGCGGGCGCGATTCCACTTTCTTGCTGTATGTAGTTTTCATTGAATGCCTGTAGCGTCAGCTTTGCATCGACCACGCGAAACTCACGGGTCATCACATCGGCAGCTAGCAGCCCTCCGACCGCCTCCTGCACATCGGAAACGCGGCTATAGGAACTGGCATTGTTAATCACAAACCAGCCGATTAGCCCAATCCACAGCGCATCGAAGCC
>CASBQX010000077.1 GCA_949127925.1 Synechococcales cyanobacterium PMM_0002 | reverse complement strand
GGGATGAGGGATGAAGGATGAAGGATGTAACCTGCTGTAGAGACGCGATTAATCGCGTCTCTACGATTAATCGCGTCTCTACGATTAATCGCTGCCCTCACCTATCTTCTGGGATTGGGGGACATCACGCTAGGTTTAGTTCTTGCAATAGCCAGAATCCTTTGAATTCTTCGGATTGGGGGTCGCTTTGAACGGCGACGAAGTGGATTTGGCGGGCTTGCTGCTTGGCAAGTTCAAAGGCAGCGGCTTCGGCTTGCAGGGCTGGGGTGGCAAGGTTGGCCAAAATCCAGGCTTCGCCTGCTCCAGTTTCTAGCAGCAGTTGGGGCGGGGTGGCCCCGTCAACATATTTTAAGTAGGCTAGCTCTAAGCCCGACATCCAGGCGGCGAGGGGGAGGGCGCGAGGTGAAAAAATAATCAGCCCAGGGATGGGGGTGTCGGGGCTAATGTCGGCAATGCTGAGGGGGAACACTTCGCCAAAGTCGATCGCCCAGTCGGGTAGGTCTACAAAGGCGCTGGCGGGTAGATTAACAAAAGCCCATTGCTGGCCAATCAGGGCGTCGGGGAGCGGCATCGGCGTGGAGGCGGGCATCAGCACAGACGGATTGCTGCTGGCTTGATAGTTGGGCATGGCAGGATAGACCTCTGCACTCCGCTGCTGCATCCACTGATTCAACGCTAGGGTGCGACGGCTAGCGTAGACGGGAATGCCCGCGTCTGCGCCTGCTTTGATGATCATGTTGGCCATCTGCCGCCGAAAGAAGCGGATTTTGTCGGGGGGCTGCGGAGCTTGGGCGATCGCCGTTTCAATCGCTTGCCGCAGCTGCACTGAGTTAACGTCTGTATTGGCGCAAAATTGCGTATAGCGAAATAGGGAATCGATCGGTCGATTTACTTCTAGCGGACTTTCGCAAATCAGCACTTCCCACAGCTTTTTGTTTTTCTCGTCCATCACTGGACGCGAGTAAAAATCTAATTCCCAAATAACGGTCATACTATCCTAGCCACTCTGCGTCTGACGGAATCTGCGTCTCTTTGATTAATCATACGCAAGTAGGGGCAGATACAAGCGGGGCAGATGCAAGCAGGGCAGATGCAAGCAGGGCAGATGCCAGTAGAGGGTAGGCAAGCGGCATTTGTAGCAGATCGAGTTAGCGAAAAATGGGCAGCAGGACGCTAAATGTAGATCCTTCGCCTAGCCTACTTTTAACCGAAATAGAACCACCGCACCGCAGCAGCAATTGCTGCACAATGGATAACCCTAGCCCCGAACCACTGACGTCGTTTGTGCCGGGTCGAATCCGGTAGAACCGGTCGAAAACTTTGGGAATATCTGATTGGGGGATGCCGACTCCGGTATCGCGGACGTCAACTTGAACGTAGTCTCCTTGCGGTTTGGCGGTGATCCAGACGCGGCCACCTGACTGGGTAAACTTAATGCCGTTATGCAGCAAATTGATCATAATTTGCCGCAGCCACGACGCAGTGCAGGCAACGGCTACAAGTTCGTCGGGAATGAGGTAGGCCATTACAATGCCTTTTTCTTGAGCCAACGGTTGATAGGTGCTGACAATCCCAGGGACAACACTTTGTAACCGCAGCGGTTGAGCAGGGATGCGGTCGTCTACTTTTTCGAGTTGCAGGAGGTCTAAAACGCTGGTAATTAAAGAACTTTGGCGATCGCACTCATGGGTCAACATGTCTAAATATCGCTGACGTTGAGCCGGTTTTAGACTGGATGAGTTGAGTAAACTCAAGGCAGTTTTCATGGTGGCTAGGGGCGATCGCAATTCTTGTCCTACGGTGGTCAAAAATTCATCCTTCAACCGGATTGCATTTTGAAACTCTTCATTCTCCATTTGCAGCAGTGTAGCGACTTCAGCTTGCCGCCGATGCAGAGCCGTACTATGCCAAATCTCTTCTTGGGTTTGAACTTGTTTTGTAAATAAGTAGCTCAAGATGTCGGGCTTAAGGGGTGACCCGGCGCATTCAGATACCAGCACATGCCAATGATTAACGAGACTCTTGAGAGTCGTGTAAGCGGGATTGAATGAGGATTCTGATGGTTCACCCAAGATGGCTCCACTAATTCCGGTGAGGACTCGCTGCATCGCCTGTAAATCAAACGAGCACAGCGCGTTGAGTGGATGACGACGTTCTAGATCATCTTCTGCGCTGGCCTCGGCTTTTCTGGCTTCAGCTTTTCTGGCTTCAGCTTTTCTGGCTTCAGCTTTGCTGGCCTCTGGCTGGCTTCCCTTGGCGTTGAGATTGCTGCCTGGAGGTGATCCGGGTTGGGGCGTTGAGCCTGCCTGTTGTCGTACTGGTCGAGGACGATGGGCAACTAGCAGGCCGCAAAAGTCGGGCGAGACAATTTGCAGCAAATATTCTCGGCGCAGCGGCGTATCTGCGCTCAAGGGCAGCCTGATTGTTTTAGAAGCGGTGGCAATTGGTAGCTCAGCTATCTCTACACCATCACCCTCAACCATCTCGACTTCAGCCATCTCGACTTCAGCCATTACCGCCCCATCGGCCACAGAGGACATAGTGCTCCCCAATAGGTAAAGCGTATAGGATGCCGTTGCCGCCGCTCGATACCGCTCTATTTCGGCTGTCCACACCTCGCCTTGAGGCAGCTTCAGCCACAGAGTCGCCGGGATTTGCCTATCGATCAACAGATCCAAAAATGACCCCAGCATCGACTTAAAGGTGGTGGGGCTAACCTGCAATGGTGGCGGTGCCTGGGCATCACCCAAGGCTAATTCGTACAGCGACACATGGTGGGGGCGTAACGATTTCATATGGTTGATCCAAGCGGAAAATCCAGAAAAACAACTAGAGTCTTAGTGAGTTGTCTCAACGAATGAGCCTAGACGTTGGTTCTTGGTGCGAAAAGTCCATAAAAACCAATGTCTAACCTCAGACTTACCCTCTACGTCCAAACCGCTCTTCTAATGCCGCTCGGGCTTGCTCGCGGTCATCAAAATGCACCTTCTCCGTGCCAAGGATTTGGTAATCTTCATGCCCCTTTCCCGCTATCAGCACCCCGTCCCCTGATTGAGCTTCTAGCACGGCAGTGCGAATTGCCGCCGCGCGATCGCCCATTACCGTTGAGTTTGCCCCGACCGGAATACCTGCTACGACATCGTGCAGGATCTGATCGGGGTCTTCGGTGCGAGGGTTGTCGGATGTGACGATCGCCCAGTCTGCCAGTTCAGCAGCGATCGCCCCCATCTTGGGACGTTTGGTGCGATCGCGATCGCCCCCGCAGCCAAACACACAAATCATCCGCCCTTGAATAAACGGACGGGATGCCTTCAGCAAGTTTTCTAAGCTATCTGGCGTATGAGCATAATCTACAATAACGCTGATATCTTGTTCTGGACTCACCTGCACCTGTTCGACGCGGCCAGGGACGCCGGTGAACTGAGGTAGAGCGTGGGCGATCGCCGCCAGATCCACCCCCAAATGCAGTGCTGCCCCCACCGCTGCCAGCACGTTGGCCAGGTTAAATTGCCCGACGAGCGGTGACTTAAAGGCCACAGTTCCCTGCGGAGTGTGCAGCAGCCCGCTCACCCCATCCGATTGGTAGCCCAAATCGCTAGTCCAGAGGTCGGCACTGCTATCTTGCGTGCTGTACGTCCAAATGGAGCGATCCGCGCTGCCGCCACTGCCAGTCAACCGTTCCACCAACCGCCGCCCATACGGGTCATCCAGATTCACAATTGCGCGTCCCTGGAGGTAGGCTGGGGAAAACAGCAGCGCCTTGCTGCTGAAGTAGTCTTCCATGTCGGTGTGGTAGTCGAGATGGTCTTGGGTCAGATTGGTAAACACCGCCACCTCAAACGGGCATTCCAGCACCCGACCCTGTGCCAGCGCATGAGAACTGACTTCTAATACCGCATAGTCACAGCCCGCCTCCACGGCTGCGGCCAACTGCGCCTGTAGCTCTAGGGCAAACGGAGTCGTGTGTACGGCAGTCTTTTGATGCCCCTGCCAGCGGGTATACAGCGTGCCCAGCAGCGCCACAGGCTGTTGGGTCTGCTGCAAGAAAAATTCGACTAGGTGGCTGGTGGTGGTTTTGCCGTTGGTGCCCGTAATTCCAACCAGTTTCATGGCTTGAGCCGGATAGCCATAAAACGCTGCGGCTAGCCGTGCCGAGGTGCTGGGCAGATCAGCCACCGCCAGCAGGCAATCGCCAGCCGTAGCGGGTTTGCGGCTGGCAGCGGCCTGGGAGACAATGGCCGCGATCGCCCCAGATGCGATCGCACTTTGCCAAAACTCACCGCCATCCACCCGCGTTCCGGGCATGCCAATAAATAAATCTCCTGGCTTACAGGCATGGGAATTGGTTGCCAGCCCAGTCACCTCTGCCTCTAGGGCAAGATGAGTTGGCAGCAGCATCCCATCGGGCAATGCGGCTAGAAGATCCACCAGTTTCATATCAGCAATATCTCAAAACGGCTGCGTATATTCTGAACCATATCGGC
>CASBQX010000076.1 GCA_949127925.1 Synechococcales cyanobacterium PMM_0002 | reverse complement strand
TTTACCTAATATGTCTTTTGGGGGATGACCAATTAACTCAAATGTGTTACTGCTGACCTGAATAATCGTCAAGTCCAGCTCTTGCAAAACCAAAAGTACACCATGCGGCTGAATCAGTCCTGGAATATGAATCGGTTCGCGATCGCAGTCAGTTAAATCGACAGTTTGAGTCCAATCAATCGCCTGATTTGTCATGAATTATCTAAGTATGGGGCAAACGGCTGAAAAGACGACAGGAAAGGATTAAGTTGATACCCTCAACTCGATCAGACTCAAGATCATCTAGCAGCACTGTCAGCGCTTGATCATCCATGCATCAGTCTTTAAAGTTCTTCTACTTATCATAAACACTAAGGATGGTGTTGCCCTAAATCCGAGCTAAGCAGGCTTAACATCTGATGGGGGAGTGTGCGATCGCCCACACTGCTGTCTGGATCTGAGGCTGAGACGTTCAAAGTATCAATTTAAGCCCAAAAAGATATTGGACGTATATAACAGCGGTCTTTATCGTCAACTGGTTGCAAATGTTTGCCAGTGGTCTGTTGGCGGGTCTAACGGTAGAGCAGCGGCGGCAGGTGATGCAAACGACAGCAGATCAGGTACGCCCAGATTTGTATGAGGGCGATCGCTGGACGGCAGATTACCGACGGCTGCGCGTGGTGGCAATCAGGCCCGAATAAACGTTGATTTTTCGTGGGTGTGACGCACGAAAAATCAACGCGCAGCGCTGGTATGGAAAGCCGACAGAACCGCTGACGGGCTGAGCGGGCTAGAGTTTAGCTGAATATTGGGGTTAATCTCAGGATTAATATTCGGCGATCGCCTCTCCCGTCGTCGGGTCAAACAAATGAATTTTGTCGGGCATGAGTGAAAGCCATAGGTCGTCGCCCAAAGAGACGCTGCGATCTGGCTCAATTCGCGCTTGCAGCAGGGGGCTAGCCTCTGCCGATGGGCGGCCCTCTCCGGTGGTAAAGCCAACGGTAAGATAGGTTTCAGAACCCAGTGCCTCCAGCCGTTTAACGCGGACGGACAGGTTTTTGGGAGCGGGCAAGCTGATGTTGATGTGTTCGGGGCGAATGCCGAGGATGAGGGCGCGGCCACTATAGCGGCGGAGGGCAGGCTCCCAGCTTTCGGGTAGCGTCATCCGAAATTTGGGATGGCTGATCAGCAAGGGCGATTGCACCTGGACGGGTAAAAAGTTCATTGGCGGGGAGCCAATGAATTCGGCGACAAATTGATTGGCAGGTCGATTGTAGAGTTCGAGCGGGGTGGCAATTTGCTGAATTTGACCCGCATTGAGCACGGCAATGCGATCGCCCATGGTCATGGCTTCGGTTTGGTCGTGGGTGACGTAGATGGTGGTGGTGCCCAGCGTGCGTTGCAGGCTAACAATTTGGGCGCGGGTTTCGTTGCGCAGTTTGGCATCCAGGTTGCTCAGCGGTTCGTCCATCAGAAACACTTGCGGGTTGCGCGCCATGGCTCGACCCAGGGCGACTCGCTGTTTTTGACCACCGGAGAGCTGTTTTGGCAAACGTTCTAGCAAGGTTTCAATTTGGAGCATTTGCGCCACGGCCTGCACCCGCTGGGCGATCGCCTGCTCCTGCGCCGACAGGTAGCGCCAGCGTTTGGGCAGTGGGCGGGTGGCAGATACCAGCACGGTTTCTGCCCAGGTAGGTAGGGTGCGGGCAGTTGAGGCCGAGTTGCGGGTTGAAGCCGAGACGCGATCGCGGCCATTCTCCTCGTTGGCTGCATGGGTTGGCGTAGCGCGCCGCAGCCCGAAGGCCAGGTTTTCGTATACCGTCATGTGCGGATAGAGGGCATAGCTTTGAAACACCATGGCAATGTCGCGCTGGTTGGGCGGTAGGCCGTTGACTAGGCGATCGCCCACCAAAATGTTGCCTGCCGTTACGTCTTCTAGTCCGGCGATTAGCCGCAATAGCGTACTTTTGCCGCAGCCGCTTGGCCCCACCAATACCATAAACTCACCGTCGCGCACGGTCAGATGAATGCGGCGGAGCACAGCAGTCGGGGAAATCGCCGATTCATCGCTGCCCGACTTGCTGCCCGACTTGCTGCCCGACTTGCTGCCCGCAACTGGTTGAAAGCTTTTGTAGACGTTCTCTAAAACAACCTGCGCCACGATGGAAAACTACATTGAAGGGATTCAGCTTATTCTCGCCTATGCAGGCCAAAATGCTCACGCTAAAATTCGACTTCGTGGATAAATATCACCGATGAACCGCTGGTAGGGGCATGGCAGTGCCATGCCCTTGCACGGATGTGGACATGGCAGCGTGGGGGATCTGTGGCGCTAATTTAGGGGTCTGCATCGTCTTCGTCTTCTGCCGATAGGAGTGCAGGTAATAGGGTGATGATGGTTTCGCCTTTGTTGAGGGTGAGGAGGCGATCGCCTCCTCCGTCTTTACCTTGTAGCGGAAAGGCTTCAGCCGGGATCCGGGAAAGGCGATCGCTGCTGGTCAGCGCCGTCACATTGGTGTCTCCATAACCCGGCACAATCCCCACTACCGTATCGCCCTTGGTGGCAAACTTCATTGCCTGCAAGCCTAAATCACCCCGATTTGCTTTGCGCAGCGCCTTTACTGCCATGCTTTTGCCGTATCCCTGGCGCGAAATCAGCAGAAACTCATCGGCTGATGTTAGGGCTACACAGCCCGCCAACCCCTCCTGCTTCCCTAGGCGAATGGCCTGCGACCCTTGAGCGGTACGGCTTTGGATCGGCAGCTGGTCATCATTCACTTCAAAGCGCAGCAGCCGCCCACCCGAGGTCGCTAGGACAAGCTGTTCGCCCACTGCCGCTAGCAGCGCATATTGCAAGCTGTCTTCATCTTTGAGCTTGAGGGCGGTGAGTCCGCGCCCGGTGAGGTTGGCAAATTCTGACAGCGGCACTCGTTTAATCCGCCCTTGGGTGGTCAGCATAATCAAGTCCAAGCTTTCCAAAAACTCGGGTACAAGCACAAACTGAGCCACGATCACCTCGGGTTCGTTGCCCTGGGCGCTGGGCGGCAAGAGCGTAATCAGCGGTGTGCCTTTCGACTGGCGGTGGGTTTGGGGAATATCGTCAACGCGCACGGTATAGGCTTTGCCGCTGCGGGTCAGCACCAATAGCTCTTGGGCAGTGGTGGCAGCCTCGGTTTGCAGAGCCACGTCCTCGCTTTCCAGCAGCGTTTGGGATGGCTGGCTTTCTTGCTTAGCCTGCTGCCGCTCAAAGGTTTTGGGCGTGTGGCGACGCACATAGCCGCGCTGGGTAAATTCCAGCACGACCTCTTCTTCATGGATATCGTGGGCGCTTTCGGCCAGGGCTTCGGCTTCTTCAGCTTGCTGGGCATCTGTTTGCAGCCGAGTGCGACGCGGATCGGCAAATTTTTTCTTCAGGCTGCGCAGGTCTTTTTTGATCGCCTTCATTAGCTCTCGGCGATTGCCCAACAGGGTTTGCAGTTCGCCCATCCGGGCGGATAGTTCACGGTATTCTGTTTGCAGTTTTTGGCGCTCTAACCCGGTCAGGCGGCGCAGCGGCATCGCCAAAATGGCATCACACTGGCGATCGCTAAACTCCAATTCGGCTTGAAACCGGCGTTTGGCGGTGGTGCCATCGGGCGCATTGCGCAAAATGTCGATCACCCGATCTAAATTGTCTAAGGCGTTGGTCAAGCCTTCTAGCAGGTGAATCTGGCTACTAGCCTTATTTAATTCATATTCATATTGGCGAGTTAGCGTCGTTTCCCGAAAGCTCAGAAAATGTTGCAGCAGCTCTCGCAGCGACATTTGGCGCGGTTGTCCATCGGCCAACGCCAGAAAAATTGCGCCAAAGTTGCTCTGCAACGGCGTCATTTTATACAGCTTGCTGAGAATCAATTGGGGACTGGCATCGCGCTTTAGCTCAATTACCACCCGCATCCCGTCGCGATCGCTCTCATCGCGAATATCTTGAATATCTTCAATCCGTCCCTGGTTTACCAAGTCAGCAATCTTTTCAATCCAGCTCGCCTTATTCACCTGATAGGGCAATTCTGTAATGATCAGCGCTTGCCGCTGCTGCCGTCCTCGACTAGCCGGAATGTCTTCTAGTTGTGCAATCCCGCGCATCGAAATGCTGCCCCGCCCAGTGGTGTAGGCTTCCCGAATGCCCTCAGTGCCGACAATTTCACCCCCCGTGGGAAAGTCAGGGCCAGGAATGATCGCAAACAGGTCGTCGTCGGGCAAGTTGGGATGATCGATCAGCGCAATGCAGCCGTCAATTAGCTCACTGAGGTTGTGGGGCGGAATATTTGTCGCCATCCCCACCGCAATGCCGGACGACCCATTGAGCAACAAAAACGGCAGCTGAGCTGGCAGCACCACTGGCTCTTGCTGGGAACTATCGAAGTTTGGCGTAAAGTCTACCGTCGCTTCGCCAATCTCGGAAAGCAACCCCTCGTTGCCAATAGCCGAAATCCGCGTCTCCGTATAACGCATGGCAGCAGGCGGATCGTTGTCTACCGACCCAAAATTTCCATGCCCGCCCAATATGGGATAGCGGCTAGAAAAGTCTTGCACCAGCCGCACCAGCGCATCATATACCGACTGGTCACCATGCGGGTGGTACTTACCTAGCACATCTCCCACCACGCGGGCACATTTGCGATAGGGGCGATCGGGCGTTAACCCAAGTTCGTGCATGGCATAGAGAATGCGACGGTGGACTGGCTTCAGTCCATCTCGGGCATCGGGCAAGGCTCGCCCAACAATCACACTCATGGCGTATTCCAGGTATGACTGCTGCACTTCGGTATGTAGAGCGGTCGCTACCACTTGCCCAGCAGATAGATTCAACTGTTTAGCCATGACTTTGGTTCCTTCCAGACTTATGAATATCCGCCCTGCGGGTATTCTGTAGGGTTGTAGATTTCATCAGCAGCATTGCAGATTGCAGGGTTAGATAGCAACTGATGGAATAGTGGTCTAAACAGCAATCTAGCTTAGAGACGGCCCTGTAGGACGAAACTTGAGGGCCAATTGGTACATGAGTTTGGTTTGTTTGCGGCTTCAACGCTAGGGTAAATTGGCAAACTGCCTTGAGGTTTTAAACCAGCTGGGATGGATTTTCCGCTGTGGGCGGATTGGGGCAATCATTGAATGTAAAGGGTAATAACGCTGTTTGAGAGTATCCTCAAGGGTGGAGATCAGTTCTATTTGAGCCGGCGCATAGACGGCTGAGCGGATAATTCACCGTTTATTTATATTGAAATTACATTGAATTTACTGTACCTCTCTGAAATGGTTCATTCTGGGAGTAGGGAAGAGGAAAAAGTAGCATGAAAACGGTTCTGATTGTAGAAGATGACCTGATTAACGCTCGGGTTTTCTCAAAGATTTTGACGAAGCGGGGAGGCTTAGCGGTCAAGCATACGGAAAATGTGGATGAGGTGATGCAGATTGCGCAGTCTGGATCAGTTGATATTATTTTGATGGATGTTTCCTTGTCTCACAGCGTGTACCAGGGGAAGCCCGTCGATGGGATCAAAATCACTCAGCTACTGAAGGCCGATCCGCAGACGGCATATCTGCCCGTGATTTTGGTCACGGCTCACGCGATGGAGGGCGATCGCGAGAGTTTTTTGCAGCAGAGCGGTGCCGATGACTATATCTCAAAGCCCGTGGTAGATCATCAACTGTTTGTCGATCAAATTGTGGCGCTCCTTAAGTAGACCCGTAAAAAGTAGACCCGTAAAATCCTGAGTACGCTTAATTTTAGTACAAAAGTACTAAAATTTCAGGACTTTTCAGAGATGAGCAACTCCTTTTTAGCAATTCCCGTCACGGTTCCAATCATCCTGACCAATGTGGTGTGAGACAGGAAGGATTGAATGAATCGGGCAACGTGATGGGAGCGGTGTGAAATCGACGTGAAGCTGAATTGTGGTGTGAAATGTCTGTGGGGTCGTCCTCAATTTTCGGGATCTCGCTGGAAACGGGCGATCGCCTTGGTGTTAGTTGGACTATCGCTTGTTTTGTGCATCCAGCGGCCAGTGGTGGCGATCGCCCAATCTCCGCCAGTGCCGACTGAGCTGCGGGGAGTGTGGTTGACCAACGTCGATAGCGAGGTGCTATTTTCTAGGCCGACGCTGAACAATGCCCTGCGGCGGTTGAAGCGGCTAAATTTTAATACGGTTTACCCCACTGTTTGGAATTGGGGCTACACCCTCTATCCAAGTGCCGTCGCAGAACGGGCGATCGGGCAACGGGTAGATCCGCACCCCGGCTTGCAGAAACGAGACATGCTGGCACAGGCAATTAGCCAAGGACATCGGCTAGGGCTAGCAGTCATTCCCTGGTTTGAGTTTGGCTTCATGGCTCCAGCCGATTCGGAGTTGGCGCTGCGCCACCCCGATTGGCTCACCCGCCGCCGTGATGGCACCCAGGTGGTGATGGAAGGGATTTATCCACGCGTGTGGCTGAATCCGTTTCACCCCGAGGTGCAGCAGTTCATTTTAGACTTAGTTGCCGAACTGGCCAGCAATTATGCCATCGACGGGCTACAGCTAGACGACCACTTTGGCCTACCCGCCGAACTGGGGTATGACCCGTACACCATCCAGCTCTATCAGCAAGAACACCAAGGCAAGCGCCCCCCCGACGACTCCACCGATACCGAATGGACTCGCTGGCGTGCCGATCGCATCAGCCGTGTGATGGCGCAAGTCTTCCATACGGTTAAAGCCCGCAAGCCCGATTGTTTGATCGCCCTTTCACCGAACTCCAGAGACTATTCCTACCGCGCTTTTTTGCAAGACTGGGGCACCTGGGAGCGGCAGGGCTACATCGAAGAACTGATTGTGCAAATTTATCGGGACGATCTGAGCAGCTTTGAGCGAGAACTCACCCGCGCCGAAATTGAAATGGCCCGCGACCATATCCCCGTCGCCATCGGCATTTTGTCGGGACTAAAAGACATGCCTATAACCACAGAACAAATCCGTCAACAGGTTGCCGCCGTGCGCCGCAGAGCCTTATCAGGCGTATCGTTCTTCTTCTACGAAACGCTAAACAACCGAGATAGCGCCCTCAGCGACATGTTTCCTAGCGCTGCTGTACGCCCAACGGTGTCTTGACGTACTCCCCGGCCTGAAGGCACGGGGATTCTGAATTCAAACAGCGACAGCAGGCAAAGCCCGTCTTACATCACCTAGCTCAACGGTGGACGCCCCCACCGTACAAATATTCAAT